>JBOIFZ010000028.1:0-5207 GCA_050741735.1 Burkholderiales bacterium | reverse complement strand
TTCCGGCGGCACAAAGTGCCCGTTCATCAGCGGAAAGGTGTTGTAGGCAAAGCCGGCGCGAATTCCGGCGACGAAGCCGCCGGAAAGCGCCATCAGGAAAATCAGCGCCGCGAGCGCCAGTGCGTAGCGGCCAAGCCGCAGCCGCGGCTCGTTGGCGGCGGCATGGCCCGGCTTCAGCAGGCCGAGCGCGGTCCACAGCATCGCGGCATAAATAGCCAGCGCGAGGCCAAGGTGCGCGGTCAGCCGGTACTGGCTCACGCGCGGGTTGTCCACCAGGCCGCTCTTCACCATGTACCAGCCAAGCGCCCCTTGCAGCCCGCCGAGGACGAAGATGCCGGCGAGCTTCAACGCCAGCGGCCGGTCGATTTTCCGGCGCAGCAGGAAATAGAGGAAGGGCAGAAAGAACGCGATGCCGATGGCGCGCCCGATCAGCCGGTGAAAATACTCCCACCAGAAGATGCCCTTGAACTCATCGAGCGCCATGCCCTTGTTCACGCGCAGGTACTCGGGAGTGGCCTGGTACTTCAGAAAAACCTCCTCCCAGTCCTTTTGCGACAGCGGTGGGATCGTCCCGACCAGTGGTTTCCATTCGACCATGGACAGGCCGGAGTGAGTGAGCCGGGTGACGCCGCCCACCACCACCATCAGAAATACCAGCACGCAACAGCCGGCCAGCCAACCTGCGATTTGCCTGCCGTTCGATCGATCCATTGGAATCAGTCCGAATTCTTGGCTGCGGGCGTTCCGCGGACGCACCACATTCTAAGAGTTGCGGGCCTGCGGCCCGGAGCCAGCAATTTTTTCTTGATGCCGTACTGGCACGTCTTCGGAAAGCAGAATCTTTCCAACGAGGCCTACCGCATCACCGCCGAGGCCTAAAGGTCGAAGAATTCAATCGGCTGTTGTAACGGATCACTGCACGGCGGGGCGGAAGTAAACCTGCTTTTCGCGGACCACCACTTCGTACTCGTGATTCGGCACCACCAGGAATTGCTCGACCCGGCTGCGCACCGACAGTCCGCGCTCGGAGAAGCCGTGCATGTGCTTCCACAGGTTGTCGAGGAACCACTTTTCCATCCCGCCGTGCTTGACCTCGAGGCGCTCGTTTCCCAGGAAGGCGATCGGGATCACGCGGTGGTAGCCGATCAGGTCGTGGTCCACCTGCAGGTACTCGAAGCCGATCATTCCCTGTGGCAACAGCAGCGCTCTGTCTTCGATTTTTGCGATGCCGCCTTCGCCGATCGGGATACGCCACATCACCG
This sequence comes from Burkholderiales bacterium, assembly GCA_050741735.1. GTDB lineage: Bacteria > Pseudomonadota > Gammaproteobacteria > Burkholderiales > JACQAP01 > JACQAP01. The sequence continues at coordinate 3,945 of JBOIFZ010000028.1, read as the reverse complement.
TTTCGGTGACCGGTGTGGATTCGACGGCAAAGAACACGGCAATCGCCAGTACCCCGGCGGTTGCAAACGAGAACACCACGTCGCGCAGTCTCGCGATCGGTCCTCCCGGGCCGATGTGCAGAACGCGTGCGACCAGCCAGCCGATTGCGACCCAGCAGAAGATCGCCATGCCCAGGAAGAGCTGTTGCAACGGGCCGCTCCAGGTCCAGGCACGCAGGCCGACGAACCCGGCGACGGTGAGCGCGAAGAAAATCACCAACCCGATGATGTCCCAGCTCCAGCGCGTCCAGCGGAACCACTTGGGCTGGTGCCACAAGCGCATGAAATGCCAGACCCTCAGGTCCCAGGGTGTCGCGAGGCTCTGGCGACAGAACGCGCACTGGGAGTCGGCGACCACGGTCTCGCGATGACAGTGGGGGCACTCCATAACCATGCGCTCCTCCATGCGCAGCCGCGCGGCTGCCATCTCCATGCGCAGCCGCAGGACAGGCGCGAGGATTCGGTGTGCGAGCAGGATGATCGCCGCCCAATAAACCAAGGCGGAAACCGAGGCCAGCGAGGGGCCGAGCGACTGCTCGATGAACAGGAACAGACTACGCATCATTAGGGCACTCTGCGTGTTCCGACAGGGCCATTATATGCGGCGAATTCACCGCGATGAATGACGCCACAAGGCGACAAACCGTCAATATCAAAGCGTTATCGCCATGGCAGCGGATGCGGTAGACCGGCCGCCGCTGCTTATTTACACTGGAAGGGCTTCCGCTGTACCGGTGCAGTCCGGACCCCATCAGACCAAGCCCGAGCGCTATGAACGATCCAGCCGTTTCCCAGGTTCTTTCGGCAGACGAGCTGCGCGCGATCGATGCCTGGTGGCGCGCCGCCAACTACCTTTGCGTCGGCCAGATTTACCTTCTCGATAACCCGCTGCTGCGCGAGTCGATCAAGCCCCATCACATCAAGCCGCGCCTGCTGGGCCACTTGGGCACCTGCCCCGGGCTCAATCTGATCTACGCCCACCTCAACCGGCTGATCCGCAAATTCGACCTGAACATGATCTATGTCACCGGACCCGGGCACGGCGGCCCGGCGCTGGTGGCGAATACTTGGCTGGAGGGCAGCTACAGCGAGTTCTATCCGGAGATTTCGCAGGACCAGGAAGGGATGAAGCGGCTGTTCCGGCAGTTCTCTTTTCCTGGCGGAATTCCCAGCCATGTCGCTCCGGAAACGCCGGGCTCGATACACGAAGGCGGCGAACTCGGCTACTCGCTTTCGCACGCGTTCGGGGCGGCGTTCGACAACCCGGATCTGATCGTCGCCTGCGTAATTGGCGACGGGGAGGCGGAAACCGGACCGCTTGCGGCCGGCTGGCATTCAAACAAATTCCTCAACCCGGCGCAAGATGGCGCGGTGCTGCCGATCCTGCACCTGAACGGATACAAGATCGCCAATCCCGCGCTGCTGGCGCGCATTCCGCGCGAGGAACTGGATAGCCTGCTCGTCGGCTATGGCTACCAGCCGCACTTCGTCGAGGGCACCGACCCGATGCAGGTACACCAGCAGACGGCCGCGGCGTTCGAGACCGCGGTGACGGCGATCCGGGAAATCCAGGACGCGGCGCGCAAGAGCGGCGTGGCGAAGCGCCCGCGCTGGCCGGTGGTGGTGCTGCGAACGCCCAAGGGCTGGACCGGACCAAAGGAAGTGGACGGCAGGAAAACCGAAGGCTCGTGGCGCTCGCATCAGGTGCCGATCAGCGACATGACCAAAGAGCACATCGTGATGCTCGACAAGTGGATGAAAAGCTACCGGCCACAGGAACTGTTCGACGACAGCGGCCATCCGCGCTTCGAACTCAAGGCGCTGGCGCCGCGCGGAGCGCGGCGCATGGGCGCCAATCCGCACGCCAACGGCGGCGCGTTGCTCAAGGACCTGCGCATGCCCGACTTCCGCGAGTATGCGGTGCGCGTGCTCAAACCGGGGCAGACCACCGCCGAAGCCACGCGGGTGATGGGAGCCCTGTTGCGCGACGTGCTTAAACTCAACGCCAGCGAACGCGATTTCCGCGTGTTCGGCCCGGACGAAACCGCGTCGAACCGCCTCGGTGCGGTCTTCGAGGCGACCGCGAAGACCTGGCTGGCGCAGACGCTTCCGGAAGACGATCTGCTCGGGCCGGAGGGGCGGGTGATGGAAATTCTCTCCGAGCACACCTGCCAGGGCTGGCTCGAAGGCTACCTGCTGACCGGCCGCCACGGACTGTTCTCCTGCTACGAGGCGTTCATCCACATCGTGGACTCGATGTTCAATCAGCACGCCAAGTGGCTGAAGGTGGCGGGCGGGGAAGTGCCGTGGCGGCGGCCGATTGCGTCACTCAACTATCTGCTGACGTCGCACGTCTGGCGCCAGGACCACAACGGCTTCTCGCATCAGGACCCGGGCTTCATAGACCACGTCGTCAACAAGAAGGCCGACGTGATCCGCGTGTACCTGCCGCCCGACGCGAACACGCTGCTCTACGTTACCGACCAGTGCTTGCGAAGCCGCAACATGATCAACGTGATCGTGGCCGGCAAGCAGCCGGCGCTGCAGTATCTGGATATGGATGCCGCGATCAGGCATTGCGCCGCGGGCATCGCTATCTGGGGATGGGCGGGCAACGACCAGGGCGGAGAACCGGATGTGGTGATGGCCTGCGCGGGGGACGTGCCGACGCTGGAGACGCTGGCGGCTGTGGACCTCCTGCGGCGGCTCGCGCCGGAGATCAAGGTGCGGGTGGTCAACGTGGTGGACCTGATGACGTTGCAACCGTCCGGCGAGCATCCGCACGGGCTGGAAGACCGCGACTTCGACGCCATCTTCACCGCCGACAAGCCGATAATCTTTGCCTACCATGGCTACCCATGGCTGATCCACCGGCTGACCTACCGGCGAATGAACCACGGCAACCTGCACGTGCGCGGCTACAAGGAGGAAGGGACGACGACCACGCCTTTCGACATGGTGGTCATGAACGACCTCGACCGTTACCATCTGGTGATGGACGTGGTGGATCGGTTGCCGAAAATCGCCCACCGCGCTGCCGAACTTAAGCAGGCGATGCGCGACAAGCAGGCCGAGCATAAGCGCTATATCGCCGAACACGGCGAAGACATGCCCGAGATCCGCAACTGGAAGTGGGAAACCTGAAAAGGAAGCAACCATGAACCTGCTCGAATCGCTGAAGAAACATTCGATCATCGTGGCCGACACCGGAGACATCGACTCCATCGCGCGGGTGAAGCCGCAGGACGCCACCACCAATCCATCGCTGCTTTACCAGGCGGCGCAGAACCCCGCTTACCGGCCGCTGGTGGACGACGCACTCGCTTCCGGTATGAAGGCCAGGGGCGACCGCGCCGCCAAGGCCGAAGCGCTGATGGAAAAGCTCTCGGTCAACTTCGGCTGCGAGATCCTCAAGCATGTCAGGGGACGGGTTTCGACCGAGGTGGACGCCGGCCTGTCCTTCGACGTTAACGCAACGTTGGCGAAAGCACGGCGGCTGATCGAGCTTTACCAGCAGGCCGGCGTGTCGCGCGAGCACGTGCTGATCAAAGTGGCCAGCACCTGGGAGGGCATCAAGGCGGCGGAGAAGCTGGAGCGCGAAGGCATCCACTGCAACCTGACCCTGCTGTTCAGCTTTGCGCAGGCCGTGGCTTGCGCGGACGCCGGCGTCACGCTGATTTCGCCGTTCGTCGGACGTATCTACGACTGGTACAGGAAGGAACGCAAAGTCGAGGACATCGCGCCGGCCGACGATCCGGGCGTGCAGTCCGTTATGCGCATTTATCACTACTGCAAGAAGTTCGGCTACCGGACCCAGGTGATGGGCGCGAGCTTCCGCAAGGTCGAGCAGATCGTCTGGCTTGCCGGCTGCGACCTGCTCACCATCGCCCCCGATCTGCTCGACAA
>JBOIFZ010000027.1:0-11483 GCA_050741735.1 Burkholderiales bacterium | reverse complement strand
GCCATGCGCATGCTCAAGGAAGGCGGCACCGACGTGGTGAAGCTCGAAGGCGGGGAGGACTTCGCGCCGGTGGCCGAAGCGGTGGTGAAGGCCGGTATCCCTGTGATGGCGCACATCGGTCTCACTCCGCAACTGGTTTCCAAGATCGGTGGTTTCCGGGTACAGGGCAAGAGCGCGGACGCCGGCGTGCAACTCGTGAAAGACGCGCTGGCGATGGAGAAGGCCGGCTGCTTCGCCATTGTGCTCGAGGCGATCCCCGATCGCGTCGCGCAAGTCATCACGGAGCGGCTTTCCATTCCCACCATCGGCATCGGCGCCGGCCCGCATTGCGATGGCCAGAACCTGGTGCTGCACGACATGGTGGGCCTGTTCGACCGTTTCACGCCGAAGTTCGTGAAGCGCTACGCCAACTGCTGGGACATCATCGGCAAGGCGCTCGCCGACTTCCAGGACGACGTGCACAAGGGGCAGTTCCCGTTGCCTGAGCACAGCTTCACCATGAAGGAAGACGAGTACCAGGCCTTCCTGCAAAAACTCGGGAAGAAATAAGGGCAACCTCTTTCAACACGAAGGGTCACGAAGGAAATGCAAGAAAGGAACACGAAGGAGAACCGGGGTGTTGCGAAAGTCAGATTCCAGAAACTTAGGAGAAATGACTGTGTGCTACGAGGCGTTTCTTCAGTTACTTCCCATTTGACGTTTGTTTTCCTTCGTGTGCCCTCGTTTTTCCTTCGTGCTCCTTCGTGATGAGCGCGTGTAGGTTTTGGAGGCTTACAATTGCTGGCCGAAGCAATAAAATCGGAACGATGTCGTCCCGATGCGGCACTACCCCTGACAGAGGCCCCGGGCAATCATGCTCTCCGAGTTCGAACTGATCGCCAGGTACTTCACCCGCCCCACTCGCCATACGGTGCTGGGGATCGGCGACGATGCCGCGTTGCTGGCGGTCACGCCGGGACACGAACTGGTGGCCTCGACAGACGTGATGGTCGAAGGCGCGCATTTTTTCCCAGACGTAGAGCCCGCCTCGCTCGGTCACAAGGCGCTCGCAGTCAACTTGTCCGACCTGGCGGCAATGGGGGCGACGCCGAAATGGGCGATGCTGGCACTGACGTTACCGAAGGCCGACGAAGCCTGGCTGGAGGGATTTGCACGCGGGTTCTTCGCACTTGCCGCGGAACACGATGTGGACCTGATCGGCGGCGATACCGCGCGCGGGCCGCGCAACATCTGCGTGCAGATCATGGGGGAAATTCCGCACGGCCGGGCACTGCGGCGCGACGGCGCCAAAGTCGGCGACGATGTCTGGGTTTCCGGGTATGTTGGAGACGCTGCCGCCGCGGTTGCCCATCTCAAGGGCGACCTCAGGCTGCGTGGCTCGTTACTGGCGCACTGCCTGGCGCGGCTGAACCAACCGGCGCCGCGCGTGGCGCTGGGTCGCATGCTGGTCGGCGTGGTTAACAGCGCTATAGATATTTCCGACGGATTGGTCGCCGACCTGGGACACATCTGCGAACGCTCCGCGGTCGGTGCGGAGATCAAGTTCGCCGCGGTACCGTGCTCCGCGGAATTGATGCCGCTGCGGGGACACGCGTTGGTGACGCGGGGGATCCTGGCCGGCGGTGACGATTACGAGCTGTGCTTTACCGCGCTTGCGGGACGCAGATCCGCGATCGAGGCATTGTCGGGTCAGACCGGACTGGCGTTGACCCGCATCGGCAGGATCGTTGCGGGCAAAGGGGTCGTGGTCGTGGACCAGGCCGGCAAGCCGATGAGCGTAAAGGATGGAGGCTTCGATCACTTCCGCTGAAGCTTTCGGGCGGCCGTCGTTGCGATTCCTGGTTTCGCACCCGGCGCATTTCATCGCATTCGGATTCGGTGTCGGCTTGTCTCCGGTCGCGCCCGGGACCTTCGGCACATTGCTCGCGCTGCCGCTGTACGCCTGGCTTGCGCCGCGCCTCGACAAACAGGAGTTCCTGCTGCTGCTCGCCGGCATGTTCATTGTCGGGGCGTGGGCGTGCGAGGTCAGCGGCAGGAGACTCGGCGTGCACGACCACGGCGGCATGGTGTGGGACGAAGTTACCGCTTTCCTGGCGGTGCTGTTCTTCACGCCGGCGACGCCGCTGTGGCAGGGCTGTGCATTTCTGCTGTTCCGGCTGTTCGACATCGTCAAGCCGATGCCGATACGCTACTTCGAGCGCAATTTACGCAACGGTCTGGGTGTGATGTTCGACGATGTGCTGGCGGCCTTCTACGCGCTGATGTGCCTGGCCGGGTGGAAGTTTCTTTTCGGGTAGAACATGGACGCTGAACTTTACGCACTGGCGGGGAAAGTCGGCGATGCACTGAAGGCGCGCAAACTGACGCTGGCCACGGCGGAATCGTGCACCGGGGGTTGGGTTGGGCAGGTCGTCACCATGGTGCCCGGCAGCTCCCGTTGGTTCGATCGCGGTTTCGTCACTTACACCAACGACGCCAAGCACGAGATGGTGGGCGTGCGCGCGGAGACGCTGAAAAAGTTCGGCGCGGTTTCGGAGCAGACGGTGCGCGAGATGATCGAAGGCACGCTGGCGCACAGCAAGGCCCACGTGGCACTGGCGGTCAGCGGCATCGCCGGTCCCGACGGCGGCTCGCCCGGCAAGCCGGTCGGGACGGTGTGCCTGGCCTGGGGCAAAAAGACGGGAGCGCCGCCGTACAGCGTGATCCGCCACTACGCGGGAGACCGCGATGCCGTGCGCAGGCAGTCCGTCATCGCCGCGCTGGAGGGTGTGCTGGCGTTGCTCGAAAAGCCCTGATTTCAAGTTCCAGGTATTTGAAAACGGGAGAAAATTCCGCCTTCAGACGGCGCGGCGCCTTGTGCCATAATGGCCGCTTCAAAAAATGAGGTGAAACGCATGGACGAGAACAGAAGCAAGGCGCTGGCCGCCGCCTTGTCGCAAATCGAAAAACAGTTTGGCAAGGGCTCGATCATGCGCCTTGGCGAGAAGGAGGTGGCCAAGGACCTGGACGTCGTCTCCACCGGCTCGCTGGGCCTGGACCTGGCGCTGGGCATCGGCGGCCTGCCGCGCGGGCGCGTGGTCGAAATCTACGGCCCGGAATCCTCGGGCAAGACCACGCTGACGCTGTCGGTGATCGCGCAAATGCAGAAGATTGGCGGCACCGCTGCATTCATCGACGCCGAGCATGCGCTCGATCCGCAATACGCGCAAAAACTCGGCTGCAACGTTTCCGAACTGCTGATCTCGCAGCCCGACAACGGCGAGCAGGCGCTCGAGATCACAGACATGCTGGTGCGCTCCGGTTCGGTGGACGTGGTGGTGATCGACTCGGTGGCGGCGCTGACGCCGAAAGCCGAAATCGAAGGCGAGATGGGCGAGCCGCAGATGGGACTGCAGGCGCGGCTGATGTCGCAGGCGCTCAGAAAGCTCACCGCCAACATCAAGCGCTCCAACACGCTGGTGATTTTCATCAACCAGATCCGCATGAAGATTGGCGTCATGTTCGGCAACCCGGAGACCACCACGGGCGGTAACGCGCTCAAGTTCTACGCCTCGGTGCGCATCGACATCCGCCGCACCGGCTCGATCAAGAAGGGCGAAGAGGTGATCGGCAACGAGACCCGCGCCAAAGTGGTGAAGAACAAGGTCGCGCCGCCGTTCCGCCAGGCCGAGTTCGACATCCTTTACGGTGAAGGCATTTCGCGCGAAGGCGAGATCATCGAACTGGGCGTGCTTTACAAGCTGATCGAGAAATCCGGCGCCTGGTACAGCTACGGCAAGGACCGCATCGGCCAGGGCAAGGACAACACCCGCGACTTCCTCAAGAGCAATCCCGAGATGGCGAAGGAGATCGAGGCCAAGATCCGCGCCCATGTCGCCGAGAAGCCGTTGGCCCAGGTGGCCGTTGCCGAGGAGTAACGCGCCAACTTGGCCATTGTCCCCAGCCTGCGCGCCCGGGCTCAGAAGGCGCTGGGGCGGCGCGAACACTCGCGTCAGGAACTGCGGGCCAAGCTCCAACCCTTTGCTGAAAATCCCGACGAGCTGGACGCATTGCTCGACGAGCTGGAAAAGCGCGGCTGGCTCTCGGAGGCGCGTTTTGTCGAGCAGTTGACGACTACGCGGCGGCGCAAGTTCGGTGCCGCGCGAATCGTCCACGAGCTGCGCGAAAAGGGCGTGTCGGATGACGCGATCTCCGCAGCGCAAGCGCAGCTGAAGGCCGGCGAAGTCGAGGCGGCGCGGATAGTGTGGAAGAAGAAGTTCGGCAAGCTGCCGCGGTCGCTGCAGGAGCGCGGCAAGCAGGCCCGTTTTCTGGCCAGCCGGGGGTTTTCAGCCGAGGTCGTTTACCAGGTTCTGAAAGGCTCCGACGAGCACGAATGACGGTGCCCGGGCGGCGAGGAATGCAATAGAATTCAATCAGGTAATCGCCCGATCTGTACCGGTCGAATTTCGAGCTCCAACGCTTATGCAGTCCATGACAAGCAACGAAATCCGCAGTCGCTTTTTCGGCTATTTCAAGCGTCAGGGTCACACCATCGTCCCCTCCAGCCCGCTGGTCCCGGGCAACGATCCGACGCTGCTGTTCACCAATGCCGGGATGGTGCAGTTCAAGGATGTGTTCCTCGGCAAGGAGAAGCGGCCGTACCTGCGCGCCACCACCTCGCAGCGCTGCGTTCGCGCAGGCGGCAAGCACAACGATCTGGAGAACGTCGGCTACACCGCGCGCCACCACACCTTCTTCGAAATGCTGGGCAATTTCAGCTTCGGTGACTACTTCAAGCGCGACGCCATCCGCTTTGCCTGGGAACTGCTGACCAGCGAATTCGGGCTCGATCCTGCCCGTCTGTGGGTCACGGTGTATCAGACCGACGACGAGGCTTACGACCTCTGGGCCAAGGACATCAAGGTGCCGAAAAAGCGCATCGCGCGCATCGGCGACAAGCCCGGCGGAAGCAAATTCCAGAGCGAAAACTTCTGGCAGATGGGCGATACCGGTCCCTGCGGTCCGTGCACTGAAATCTTTTACGACCATGGCCCGGGAATTCTCGGCGGCCCGCCCGGTACCCCGGATGCCGACGGTGACCGCTACATCGAGATCTGGAACCTCGTGTTCATGCAGTTCAACCGCGACGAATCGGGAACGATGCACCCGCTGCCCAAACCTTCGGTGGACACCGGCATGGGACTGGAGCGCATCGCTGCGGTACTGCAGGGCGTGCACAGCAACTACGAGATCGACCTGTTCCGGGACCTGATCGGCGCCGCCGCCAGGGTCACCGGCGCGAAGGATCTTTCTTCCAGTTCGCTAAATGTAATCGCCGACCATATCCGCGCCTGCGCCTTTCTGATCACCGACGGCGTGATTCCCGGCAACGAAGGCCGCGGCTACGTGCTGCGCCGGATTATTCGCCGCGCCATCCGTCACGGCTACAAGCTTGGCCAGACCAGGCCGTTCTTCCACAAGCTGGTCGGCGACCTGTCGCAGGTGATGGGCGAGGCCTACCCGGAATTGCCGGCCGCGCAGCACCGGGTGACCGACGTGCTCAAGCAGGAAGAGGAGCGCTTCGCCGAGACGCTGGAAAACGGCATGAAGATGCTCGAGAACGCGCTGCACCGCGAGGACCGGATGCTCGACGGCGAGACCGTGTTCCAGCTTTACGACACCTTCGGTTTCCCGGTGGACCTTACCGCCGACATCGCCCGCGAACGCGGCGTGATGATCGACCACGCCGGTTTCGAAGCGGCAATGGAAAGACAGCGCGAACGCGCCCGCGCCGCGTCCAAGTTCACCATGCAGGCGGGAATGGATTACAGCGGACAGGCCACCGAGTTTCTCGGCTACGACACGCTGCGCCTGGACGGCAGGATCGTGGCGCTCTACAAGGGCGGCACGCCGATGCAGAAGATCGAGGCCGGCGACGAGGCGGTGATGGTGCTCGACCGCACGCCGTTTTACGCCGAGTCCGGCGGCCAGATCGGCGACCAGGGCGAGATCACTTCCGGCAACGGCAGCTTCACGGTGAACGATACGCAGAAGATCCAGGCGGAGGTTTTTGGCCATAAGGGCGTGCTCAAGGCGGGCAGATTTGCCGTTGGCGACGCAGTCACCGCGCAGGTGAATCCGCTGACGCGCACGTGTACCGCATACAACCATTCGGCCACGCACCTGATGCACGCTGCGTTGCGCAAGGTACTCGGGCCGCACGTCACGCAGAAGGGCTCACTGGTGGACGCCAACCGCACCCGTTTCGATTTTTCCCATCACGCGCCGATGACGCGGGAGCAGATCGCCGAGGTCGAGGAGCTGGTAAATCGCGAGATCCGCAGCAATCATGCGGTGGAAACCCGGCGCATGAAGTACGACGAGGCGATCAAGGCCGGTGCGATGGCGCTGTTCGGGGAGAAATACGGAGACGAAGTGCGGGTGCTGCGCATGGGCGCTTTTTCCACGGAACTGTGCGGCGGCACGCACGTGCGGCGCACCGGTGACATCGGCTTCTTCAAGATCGTCTCCGAATCCGGGGTCGCCGCGGGCATCCGCCGGGTGGAAGCGGTGACCGCGGAAGGCGCGCTAGCCTGGGTCAAGGAGCAGGAAGCCAGGCTTGGCGAAGCGGCGCAGGTGCTGAAGGCCCAGCCGCAGGAAATCCTGCACAAGCTCGCCCAGATACTCGACAACGTAAAATTGCTGGAGAAGGAACTGGCGCGGCTCAAGTCCAGGCTTGCCAGTTCCCAGGGCGACGATCTGGCGGAGCAGGCGGTGGCGATCGGTCCGGTGCGGGTGCTGGCGGCGAAGCTCGACGGCGCCGACGTCAAGACGCTGCGCGAGGCCATGGACAAACTCAAGGACAAACTCAAGTCGGCGGCCATCGTGCTCGGCGCGGTCGAGGGCGACAAGGTCACCCTGATTGCCGGCGTGACCGACGATCTGACCGCCAAAGTCAAGGCGGGCGAACTGGTGAACTACGTGGCGCAGCAGGTCGGCGGCAAAGGCGGCGGCCGAGCGGACATGGCGCAGGCAGGCGGAACGCAACCGGCGAAGCTTCCAGATGCGCTGGCCAGCGTCGCCGACTGGGTCAGGCAGCGCGTCGCCTGACCAAAACCCGCAGAAAATCTTCACCACGAAGGACACGAAGGAACACGAAGGAAATCAAAGGCAAGGAAAACATGACGAGAGTTAAAAGCGGGATCGGTGGTTATATAACAGCCGCGCCAAAGGTTTTTACTCCAGTTTGCTTTTGACTTTGTTCTTGCCTTCCTTCGTGTTCCTTCGTGTCCTTCGTGGTAAATGCGTTTCGTGGTAAATGGGTTTTCCTTGTTCCGGGGGACAATCCGAAGCGCGATCAGAAGGGCAGTTTCGCAGCAAGCGCGGCCTCGCTGAGCACGCGCCGGAAGTCTTCCTGGATGCGTTTCAACGCGGCTTCGTCGTCGGCTTCGAAGCGCAGCACCACCACCGGGGTGGTGTTCGAAGAGCGCGCCAGGCCGAAACCGTCGGCGTATTCCACCCGCAGCCCGTCGATGGTGATCACCTCACGCGCATCCGGAAAACGCGCGGTTTTCTGCAACTTCTCGATGAGCGCGTAATTCTCACCTTCCTTGAGCTTGATCTGCAGCTCCGGCGTATTGACCGAGTCGGGCAGCTCGTCGAGCGCCGCGCCGACGTCGGGCACGCCGCTCAGGATCTCGAGCAGGCGCGCGCCGGCGTAGAGTCCGTCGTCGAAGCCGTACCAGCGTTCCTTGAAGAAAATGTGCCCGCTCATTTCACCGGCCAGCAGCGCCCCGGTCTCCTTCATCTTCGCTTTGATCAGCGAGTGGCCGGTCTTCCACATGGTCGGCCTGCCGCCGTGCCTGCGTATCCAGGGCGCGAGATTGCGGGTGCACTTCACGTCGAACAGGATCTCGGCGCCGGGGTTGCGCTTGAGCACGTCGGCTGCGAACAGCATCAACTGGCGATCCGGGAAGATCACCTTGCCTGCTTTGGTGACCACGCCAAGGCGATCGCCGTCGCCGTCGAAAGCCAGACCGATCTCGGAGTTTCCTGTTTTCAGTGCCGCGATCAGGTCCTTGAGATTCTCCGGTTGCGAGGGATCGGGATGATGGTTGGGGAAGGTGCCGTCCACCTCGCAGAACAGTTCTTCTACATCGCAACCGAGCTTGCGATACAGCGCCGGCGCAAAGGCGCCGGGTATGCCGTTGCCGCAGTCCACCGCAATGCGCATTTTTCGTTTCAGCTTGATATCGCCGGTCACGCGTTCGAGGTAGGCATTGCCCACTTCCCGGCTGCCAATGCTGCCGGCGCCTTGCTTCAGATCTCCGCTCTCAAGCCGCCGTCGCAGTTTCTGGATGTCGTCTCCGGAAAGCGTTTCGCCGGCGAGCATCATTTTCAAACCATTGTAGTCCGGCGGGTTGTGGCTGCCGGTCACCATGACACCGCTGCCGGTACCGAGGTGGTGCGCCGCGAAGTAGAGGATCGGGGTGGTGACGCGGCCGATGTCGATCACGTCCACGCCGCTTGTCTGCAGTCCGCGCGCGAGTGCCTGCGCCAGCGCCGGTCCCGACAAGCGTCCGTCGCGGCCGATGCAGACGGCGCGTTTGCCGCGCGCCTGCGCCTCCGAGCCGATCGCCTGCCCGATCGCCTCGACGGCCTCGACGGTGAGCGTGCGCTCGACGATGCCGCGAATGTCGTAGGCCTTGAAAATCTCCGGCGCGGGGAGGTTCATGCGGGCGAGAATAGCAAAGGTCCGCCCCGAAAGCATTACGGACCGCGCTCGCTTGTCAGCGGCCGCCGATCTGCTGCTCGAAGAAACGGATCACGCGGCCGGGCATCCAGTCGAGGTTGCCCGGAAAAGGCCCCGAGGCGAATCCGACGTGGCCTCCTCCGTCCGGAAACTCCAGGTGCAGGCTTGCCGATACCTGCTGCGGCGACGGCAGGAAGCGCCCGGGCAAGAACGGGTCATTGCGGGCGTGCACGATCAGGGTGGGTACAGTAACGTGAGCCAAATCGGGTTTGCTGCTCGCGCGCGTCCAGTAATCGTCGGTATCCCTGAAACCGTGCAGTGGGGCGGTGACCAGATTGTCGAACTCGCGCAGCGTGCACGTGCGCCGCACGGCCTCTCCGTCGTACAGACCCGGAAAGCGCGTCAATTTGGCGAGGCTTTTTTTCTTCAGCCGCGCGAGGAAATGGCTGCCGTAGGCTCGCGACAGGCCGCTGCCCAGGCGATCGCCGGCGGTCATCAGGTCCATGGGCGCCGATACGGCGGCCGCCGCCGCCACGATTGCAGCCGCTTTCGCGTGTTCGCGGCCGAGCCATTTAAGCAGTGCGTTGCCGCCGAGCGAGACGCCGACGGGCAACAACGCAACATGCCCGGGTAGAGCGCGCAGCCGTTGCAAGATCCAGTCGATCTCGTTGGCATCGCCGGAATGGTAGGCCCGCGGCAAGCGGTTGGGCTCGCCGCCGCAGCCGCGGAAATGCACCACCACGCCGCGCCAGCCGCGCCTTGCCACGGCGTGCATCAAGGCCGCCGAGTAGTGGCTGGTCGAGCAGCCTTCGAGCCCATGGAACAGCGCCAGCAGCGGCGACGGTTGCTGCGCGTCCACCCAATCCAGGTCGATGAAGTCGCCGTCCGGCGTGTCCCAGCGTTCGCGCCGGTAGAGCGGCGGGCGGTGCTTCAGAATGAAATACGGGTAGATGGTCTGCAGATGCCCGCCGGGCAGCCACCATGGCGCGCGGTAGTCTTCCATCAGTGCAGGATGGAGAGTGGGTTTTCCCGGGGCGCGGGCTCGGCCGCCAGCGGCGAGCCGTGGTGCATCAACATGCGCCAGCCCCGGTCCGTGAGCAGGTAGATGTTGGTGGCGAGTACAGGGTTCGCCGGCCGCGGGTCACCGGCCACCGAAACGTATTCGTAAACGCTGTGGATCGAGAGCATGCGGCCGGAGAACACGCGGCTGTCGCTCAGTTGAAAGCGCAGGCGCGGGCCCTGCGCGAAGATCTGCCGCCAGGAATCGCGCACCTCGACGACGCCCGTTCGGCGCGCGCCGCCCGGGTGGGCGCAGACGATATCGTCTTCTTCGGCCCAGACGGCCATCATCGCGGCGAGGTCGGCGCGCTCGAAGGCCTGGTAAAAGGCATGCTCGGCGTCCTGGGCGGTGGTGTAGGTCTCGGTGATCACGTCGGGAAATGACGGTGAATTTCGTCGAGCACCCGGCTCGGGGCAAGTTTCATCATACAGTCGAAGTGCCCGAGCGGGCAGACGCGCTGGAAGCAGGGGCTGCACGGTACCTCGTGCTTCACCACGTGCGCCCGGTCGGACAGCGGCGGGGTAAAAGACGGGGAACTCGAACCGTACAGAGCGATCATCGGGCGATCGAGCGCTGCGGCGACGTGCATCAATCCGGAATCGTTGCTCACGACCAGGTCGGCGCACGACAGCAACACCACGGCCTCGTCGAGCGTGGTGCGCCCGCAAAGATTCACCGCGGCGGCGTAGCTCCCCGTGATGGTGTCGCCGACGTCGCGCTCCTTCGCCGATCCCACCAGCCACACGGCATGACCCTCGGCGCCCAGCCTTTGCGCCAATTCGCCGAAGTACTGCGCCGGCCAGCGCTTTGCCGGGCCGTACTCTGCGCCGGGACAAAAACAGGCGACATGACCGGCCGCTGCCAGACCGAGGCGCTGGCGCAGTTGGGCGCGCTCTGCCCCGGTGACCCGCAGTTGTGGTCTGGGCACCGGTCGTGTCAGGACGGCGTCCGCCGCATCGGCCAGCCAGGCGAAGCGCTCCACCATCAACGGCAGCGCCCGTTCGTCGAGCCGGCGCGCATCCGTAAACAACCACTGACGCAACTCTCCGATGAAACCGATGCGTTCGGGAATGCCGGCAAACATCGGTACCAACGCTGACTTGAAGGAGTTCGGGAGCACGAAGGCACGGTCATAGCGGTTGGCGCGCAGGCTGCGGGCGATGCGCCAGCGTTTGCCAAGCGCCAGTTCGCCGTGGGCAAACGGACTTTCCAGGGTTTCGCTGACTTCCGGCATGCGGCGGAAGATTGGCAGGGCCGAGCCGGGCGCGAGGATGTCGATGCGTGACTGGGGTGCCTGTTGCTTGAGGCGGGTGAGCAGGGGTTGCGACAACAGCGCGTCCCCGACCCACGAGGGTGCCACGACCAGTATTCTCGTCATTCGACGAGCAAGGATGAAAGCGGAAGGCGGAAGGCGGAAGGTTGGCGTGCGCCACGCGCACTCTTCACTTCATCCTTCATCCTTCATCCTTCTGCCTTGCAGTATGTAGCGGGTGCCGCAGTAAGGGCACAGCGCCTCGCCGGTTTTTTCGATAGGCAGGAACACGCGCGGGTGCGAATTCCAAAGTTGTTGCGACGGCAGAGGGCAGTGCAGCGGCAATTCAGCCGCCGTCACCTCGGCCTGGCGCTCCTTGCCGACGCTCTTGACCGGGTCCATGGCTGCCTGGTCGCGGCGCTCAGACGTAATGCAGCCAG
>JBOIFZ010000026.1:0-5404 GCA_050741735.1 Burkholderiales bacterium | reverse complement strand
GCGTGCGCACGTCCGGATCCGCAGCCAGCAGCACGCGGGTCGGCCGGTACTGGAAGTACTGCCGCGCGCGCGCCGCCTGCGTGTTGACAATGGCCAACGTCTCCACACCCTCACCCGCGAGTTTGTCACGGATGAGGCCGAGTTGCGCCACTTGGCGGCGGCAGAACGGGCAGTGTAGCCCTCGGAACAACCCCACCAGCACCGGGCTTTTCCCCCGGTAGTCTTCCAGTGCCACGTTGCCTTCGCGATTGACCGCAGGCACAACAAAGCTCGGGGCGGGGTCGCCAGGCTGCAGCGGCCGGCTGGAAGTTGTCGTCATGTCTTACTCTCCTCGTTGCTTCGTGTGACTTCTTGGCACGCCGGGCGCCTCTACAGCAGAAAAGGCAACACCGTAAGATCGTACGGTTCGAGGCCCGCGCTCTCACAGACCTCCTGCGCCCGGTGCATGTAATGCTCAACCCGCCAACGCGCGCGCCGCGCCCAGGATCTCGTCGACGCTCGGAGAGCTTGCGAACTCGTCCGGCCGGTTGGGGGCCTCGATAAATGACCAGCGGATCGTGCCGTCACGGTCGATGAGGAAAAACCCCGTCAGTTGCGTCCCGTGATCCGCCATAATCTGCTGGTCCACCTCGGTGGGCTGAAAGCCCTCCTGCTTGTCGAGAAAGGTGCCCGCCGCCAAGAGTTCCATCGGCTCCGGGAGCAGGCCTTTGAGGTCGACCCGGGTGGTGAAAAATTTCGCCATCGTAATTCGCTGTGGCCACTGGAGCTCGCTGGGGCTGGTGTCATCCGCAACGAATCCGAATCTGGGCAGCCCGAAAGCCCGGTGCGTGCGCACCTCCGGGTCGGCCGCGAGCAGCACGCGCGTGGGCCGATACTGGAAGTACTGCCGCGCGCGCGCCTCCTGCGTGTTGACGATAGCCAACGTCTCCACGCCTTCGTCCGTGAGTTGCTCGCGGGTGAGGCCGAGTTGCGCCACATGGCGGCGGCAGAACGGGCAGTGCAGCCCCCGGAACAGCCCCACGAACACCGGGCTTTTCCCCCGGTAGTCTTCCAGTGCCACGTTGCCTTCGCGATTGACCGCAGGCAGGATGAAGCTCGGGGCGGGGTCGCCAGGCTGCAGCGGCCGGCTGGAAGTTGTCGTCATGTCTTAACTCTCCTCGTTGCTTCTGGTGGGTTCTTTGCACTCGGGGCACGCTCAAAGCAGAAAAGGCAACACCGTAAGATCGTCCGGCTCGAGGCCCGCGCTCTCACAGACCTCTTGCGCCCTGAGCATGTAGTGCTCGGCCCGCGACGAGTCATCCATGTCCAGATACAGCGTCGCCAGCCCGTCGTAGCAGGGGAACAGAAGCTGCGGTTCGCCCGCCTTCTCGGCAAGTGCCACAGCCTCCTGATAATAGCCCAAAGCCCGGGCGGGTTCACCGTGGCACTGGAAGATCTGCCCAAGCACAATGAGAGGCACGGTGAGGTGATCGAGTTGACCGATTCGCCGATCGAGCTCGATGGCGGCCTGCGCGGCCTCAACACCCTGCTCTTCGCATCGGTTGGTGAGCGCGCAGTAGGCCACTGCAAGGGTGGTGTGCAGTCGCGATTGCAGGCCGAAGTCGCCGATGCGCTTGGCCGTTTCCAGACCGCGTTGGCCGGTCTTGATGGCGCGTGCCGGATCCACTGTGCTGTACAGCACGCCGAGATTGGCGAGGCTGCGGCACTCGATCTGGAGCAGGTCCGCCGCGCGCGCGGTTTCCACGCTGCGCTCGAGGTATGCCACAGCGTCCTTCGGGCGATTGAGCCGCGCGAATGCGGCGCCAAGCGTGTTGAGCGCAAGCGCAGTCGCTTCCGCTGTGGCCCGGCGCTCGTCGTCCGTTGCCGCGCTGGCTGCGAGGCGCTCGGCCTCGGCGAGCGCCCGCTCGGCCCAGCCTGCCGCGCCTTGGTTGTCTCCGCTGCGGAATGCAAGCCTGCCCATCTCCCGGTAGAGCTGCGCCCGTTCGATGTGGTCGGACTCGTCGTCGATCAGCGCGAGGCCCTGCTCGAAGCAGCGCGCTGCTTCGGCCCGCTCGCCGGCGTCCCAGTGAAGTCTGCCGATCTTGCGTAACACGCGAGCCTGCGCCGGCCGATCCGCCGCGGATGCGAATCCGTCACGCACCGCCGCAAAGTGCAGCATTGCTTCCGCGCGCTGCCCCGCCGTGCCGAGGAGATCACCGAGCCGCTCGCACACCGCCAGGCGATCCGCGGCGCAGTCTTCGCATGCCTCCAGAGTTTCCAGCGCATTCTGAAAATGGCGGATGGCATCGGCATTGGCGTAGATCGCCTGCGCCCGGTCGCCGGCGGCGACGAGGTAGCGCGCGCCCCGCCGTTTGTCGGTGCTCAACCGGAAGTGATGAGCCAGGGCCTCCAGATCCTCTAGCCGCTGTGGCTGCGTCCCGCAAATCCGCTCCAGCGCTTCCCCGATGCGGGTGTGAAGTTCGGTGCGGCGGCGGACCAGCAGGTTCTGGTAGGCGACCTCGTGGAACAAGCCGTGACAAAATCGGTACTGACGCTCCGGGTCAGTCGCCATCGTCACGGCGCGCTGCGCGCCGGCCTGGGACGCAGAAGCTTTGGCCTGCGTGCTCTTCTCCGTTGCGCCCGCTGCTTGCGAGGAATCCACCAGCAACTCCGCATCGACCAGTATGGCGAGCGCCTGGTCGAGCGAGTCGGGCTCGGCCGTGACTTCGCGCAACAGCCCTTCGGAGAACACCGGCCCGACCACCGCAGCTTCCTGGATTGCCTGGCGGGCAGCGGCCGGGAGCCCGTCGATCCGCGCGAGCAGAAGACCGTGGATGGTGAGCGGCACGTTCACCGAATCCGCATCCGCCCGACAGACCCATTCCCCGTTTTCCTGAGCGAGCACACCGCCTGCGATCAGGCTTCGCACCATCTCCTCCAGGAACAGCGGATTGCCGCCCGCCCGCTCCACGATGCGAAGGCGAAGCTCGTCGGGAAGCCGGAGCGACGAAGTGCCGAACAATGCGCCGAGCAACGTTTCGCTGTCGTTCGTAGAGAGCGAATCCAGCCGCAGGACGGTATGCGCAGCGCCGGGAGAAGCCACTTGTGCGACGTCCGGCGTCGGGCGGTGCGAAATCATCAGCATGAAGCGCCGTTCCTGCAAGCGATCGACGAGAAAGCGCAACAGCTCGACGGATGCCGCATCGGCCCAGTGCAGATCCTCCACGGCGAGCACGAGCGCACTGTGTTTCAACCGGTGCTCGATAACGGCCTGCGCGGCGAGAAAGATCTGGCGCCCCACTTGCTCGGGCTCGAGGTGACGCGTGCGTGAGTCCTCCGTTTCGAAACCCAGCACGTACCCCAAAAACGCGGCGAGCCGATCCGTCTCTCCCTCATCCGCACCGATTGCCTGGAGCCCCGCGACGAGCTTTTTGCGGACCACCTCAGGCGTGTCTCCCGTCGTCACACCGTAGGCGTCGCGCAGCAGCGCGGCCGGCACGCCATAGGCCCGCTCTCCCAGCGAGGAGCACACGGCCCGCCGCACCACTGCCGTCTCGAGATGGCCTGCTTCCTCGAGGCGTGCCAGGAATTCGGCCTGCAAACGGCTCTTGCCCGCGCCGGCGTCGCCGACGACGCTGATGACTTCGGTGTGCCCGGCGAGCATTCTTTCGAACGCCGCCAGCAGCTCGCGCAGCTCCCGTTCGCGCCCGATCAGGCGCGCCCCCAGCCCATGCAGTTCGAGGCCGCGAGCCGACCGCGGCGCCGACAACGCCGCGTCCACGCGATAAAGCGCGACCGGCTCGGATTTGCCCTTGAGGGGCACCTCGCCCATCGACTCGAAGCCGAACGCGTGCCGTGTCAGCAGGTAGGTCGACTGACTGACGAAGATCTGCCCCGGTCCGGCTTTGCTTTGCAAGCGCGAGGCCGTGTTCACGGCATCGCCAGTCACCGCGTACGCAGCGCCCGGATCCGATCCGATATGGCCGGCGACGACCGGACCCGTGTTTACGCCGACGTGCAGTTCCAGCGGCGCGCCAAGGCGACGAGCCCAGCGCCCGCTCAGCTCCGCGACCCGCTCGAGCATGGCCAGCGCCGCATGCAACGCCCGCGCCGGATCGTCTTCATGCGCAACCGGCGCGCCGAACACGCCCATGACGGCATCGCCGACGAATTTCTCGACGAATCCGTCGAAGCGCGCGATTGCCCCGGACATCTCCTTGAAAAGATCGGTCTGCAGCGCGCGGACGTCCTCCGGATCCAGACGCTCGCTGATTGCGGTGAAGCCCGAGAGGTCGGCGAAGAGAACGGTTACCGGGCGACGGTCGGCTTCCGCTTCGCCGGGCGGCGCTGTGGCGGGCGCGGGTGCCTGTGCCGGCCGGACCACGGGGCGTTCCGTGGACGTAACAGCAAGCCGGCTGCCGCACTTCGGGCAGAACGCGAAATCGGAAGGAGCATCGAACCCGCAGCTGGTGCAGATCATGGCGAAATGCTATCCGACAACCGACAGCGGAGGAAGGGAGGCGTGAGTTCACCGGAACCTGCGAGAACACTCGCCCGGGCCGGACGAGCCACAGCCAAGCGCCCGGGAGCGGGGTTGACGCCGCCTGCGAACCCCGTATTCTGTACATAGGACTCGATCCCGCCCTCGAACCCGGCAACGGCGCGACGCTTCACGAGCGCGCGGCGGGGAATAAGGCAGGAGGAAACTCATGAAACTTACCAGCGAACAGATCGCTCAGTTCGACCGCGACGGCTACCTGCTTTTTCCGAGCCTGTTCACGCCGCGGGAGATGAAAAACCTTCTCGACGAAGTGCCGGCGCTGTATGCCCAGCATCGCCCGGAAAACGTGCGCGAGAAGGACAGCGATGCGGTGCGCACCAATTTCGCCGCGCACATGTACAGCAAGCCCTTCGCCAAGCTCGCGCGCCACCCACGCATGGTGGAGCCGGTGATGCAGCTTTTCGGCGAGGCGCTGTACATGCACCAGTTCAAGATCAACGGCAAGATGGCATTCGACGGCGACGTCTGGCAATGGCACCAGGATTACGGCACATGGAGGAATGACGATCTGATGCCAGAGCCCCGGGCGATGAACGTGGCGATCTTCCTGGACGAGGTGACCGAGTTCAATGGGCCGCTGATGTTCATCCCCGGCAGCCACAAGCTCGGGGTGCTCGATGCGCAGCACGACACTTCGACCACCAGCTATCCGTTGTGGACCATCAATCACGACAGCATCCGCAAGCTGGTGGAGCGCGGCGGCATCGTCGCGCCGAAAGGTCCCGCCGGATCGATGATCCTGTTCCACTCCTGCCTGGTGCATGCGTCGTCTTCCAACCTTTCGCCCTGGAACCGGGTGAGCGTGTACCTGAGCCTGTGCGCGGTCTCCAACCATATCCGCCGCTTCAAGCGCCCCGAGTACAT
>JBOIFZ010000025.1:0-4822 GCA_050741735.1 Burkholderiales bacterium | reverse complement strand
ACGCCCTGCCCCGCACTCCAGATATCCTTCCAGACTTTGGTCCGGCCGGAGCCGAAATTCATCGAAGACTTGTCCAGCGGAGCCAGACTGTCCGGGTCAAGGCCCGTCGCCGCGATGCTCCCCTTCAGATAGTTGCCGTGTACCCCTGAGAAAAATGGCGTATAGACGATGTCCGCGGCACTGCTGTCCACGATCATCTGTTTGTAGGCATCGACTGCGTTGGCCTCGCGGGTGGCGATGAAACGCGTGCCGACGTAGGCAAAGTCCGCACCCATCGCCTCGGCAGCGAGCACCCCGGCCCCGTCGGTAATCGCGCCGGACAAGGCGATCGGACCGGCGAAGAAACGCCTGACTTCGCGCACCAGCGCGAACGGACTGAGCATGCCGGCGTGGCCGCCGGCACCGGCACAGACCAGCACCAGGCCGTCCACACCGGCCTCCAGAGCCTTTTCGGCATGACGAATGCTGATCACGTCGTGGAACACCACCCCGCCGTATTGATGAACCCGCTTCACCACATCGTTCGGCGATCGCAGGCTGGTGATGATAATCGGCACGCGATGTCGCACACAGGCATCGAGATCGCGGTCGAGCCGGTCGTTCGAGTGGTGGATGATCTGGTTCACCGCATAAGGTGCGATCTTCGCATTCGGATGCGTCTGACGATGGTGAGCGAGCGAGGTCTCGATGCGGTCGAGCCACTCGTCCAGCACCCCCGCAGGACGCGCGTTCAGCGCCGGGAAGGATCCGATGATCCCGCTCTTGCATTGCTCGATCACCAGGTCGGGGTTGCCGACGATGAACATCGGCGCGCCGATCACCGGCAGCACCATCTGGTTTTGCAATTTTTCGACTAAGGCCAAGCTGGATCCTCCGCCCTGTTGGAGCCGCGTAACTTGCCTGCCGACAGCAAGCGCGTCAAGCGGGATCGGCGCTCGCCACCGTCCCGCGAGCCGCCGAGGCGTCCGCCGACCTTTCGGCAACCCGTTCCGACACCGCTCTGGCCGGCATGCATCCAACTCGCAGACCCGGGCGTAAATGCAGTTGGACGCGCGACCACGGCGGCAGATAACGCAGCCGAGGCTCAGCGTTCGTGCCGCGTGCCGGGTTTCAGCCGGCACGTGGTTACCGCGGGAAGCGGGACATCCGACCGGGCGCAAACAGGACCGGGCGGAGGGCCCGACCCATTAAAGAACCTTTGCAAAGAAGGAGGCTGGGAATGGACGTTAATCGTAGATTGGTCAGCGCGGCAATCGCAACCGCGGCGGCGGCGCTGTTTGCAACCGGAGTGGTCAGCACCGCGACCGCCCAGGAGGTGAAGGTCAAGTGTTACGGGACCAACGCCTGCAAGGGCAAGAGCGAATGCAAGACATCCATGAGCGAGTGCAAGGGCAAGAACGCCTGCAAGGGCAAGGGCTTCGAACAGATGACCGAGAAGGCCTGCGTCGAGAAACTGGGCCGCGCCTGAACTGCAGCTTGCGTGGAGAGGACGCCTTCGGGCGTCCTCTTTTTTTGTGCCCCCGGCAGAAAGCCTTAAATCTCACCACGAAGGCGCGAAGAACACGAAGAAGTACAAGGAAACCTGAATTCAACCCACCAGCGCGCGGCGAAATAAAGAAAACGGTTGAAGTTCAGTGTCCTGGGGGCGGCTATCGTGCTTTCTCGGCGTTAAAACAACCGATCCCGGGTTCTCGTCCGACTCTGCATTTCTTCGTGTGTGTTCGTGTCCTTCGTGCCTTCGTGGTAAGACCTTTGGACTGTTCGTTCTTTGCGCGCTTTGCGCACCCCTCAAGGGGATATTGAAAAGAATCGTTGCGGTGAAAGGGTTTTTCGTTGGGTTATACTTGCCCCATAGCGTTCCAATCGACGGAACCGGGGGATGCGATGGGTGAGATGCTGATGGAACAGCGCGCGGGTTTCAAATCCATGAAGGAAAGCACTAAGGCGGATTGGGACATCATTGTTGCGCGCTACCAGCCGTTCGCGAAGGAACTCCCGGACCGAATCCTCGCGCACTTGCGGCTGCTGGGCGGCGACTCCGGCGGCTTTGCGGTGGACCGCCTGCAACACTCGCTGCTCACCGCCACGCTCGCGCACAATGCCGGCGAGGACGAGGAGTACGTGGTATGCGCGCTGATCCACGACATCGGCGACACGCTGGGCTCCTGGAATCACCCGGAAGTCTCCGCCGCCATTCTCAAACCCTTCGTATCGGAGGCCAACCACTGGATGGTGGAGAAGCACGGGATTTTCCAGGGCTACTTCTTCTTCCAGCACGTCGGTATGGATCCGAACATGCGCGAACAGTTTCGCGGCCACCCCCACTTCGAACGCACGGCGCGTTTCTGCGAGATCTACGACAATCCTGCGTTCGATCCCGGGATGGATTGCGCGCCGCTCGAGTTCTTCGAGTCGATGCTGCGAAAGGTATTTTCGTTCCCGAAGAATTCGATTTACAAGAATACCTGCGAGATGTAAGGCAGGGGCCGGGCTTGGTGACGGCCCGAGTCCGTCCTTCCGCCTCACTTGTCCCCGGAGGGGATCATCTTTCCAACTTGACCCCTCGCTCACAATGGCCGGGAAATGCAAGCATCTGTCTGAAGTCCGCCAAGTGACGCCGAGCGCGCAGGGCTGCGAGGACTGTCTGAAGACCGGCGACTCCTGGGTGCACCTGCGCATGTGCCTGAGCTGCGGCCATGTCGGCTGTTGCGACAGCTCGAAGAACAAGCATGCCACGAAACATTTCCGCGCCAGCTCCCATCCGGTCATGAAGTCCTTGCAACCGGGCGAGCAATGGGGATGGTGCTACGTGGACGAAACTTACCTTCAGTTCTAGAAGACAGGCCGCCGCCATAACGCGGACGGCTTAATATCGCGAATGAAATCCCGCTGCAAATTCCCGGCACGCGGATGCCCGCGTCCCCGGTGGCACTGAACCGATGACCGCCCCACCTCCCGGGCGCGGCCATCCGATGTGGCCGTTACCGTTGATCGCGGCATTGCTTATGGCGGTCGCGGCGGTGAGCGCGTGGTGGATCTCGGTCGCTCACGATGACATCCCGTTCTGCAATCCTTTCGTCGACGGCTGCGTGTCGATCAGCCGCGCCGCGCGGCACGGCCTGAGCAATCACATCTTCCGCGCGCTGATGTTGCCGTCGGCAACGATCCAGGGTGCGACCTGGCTGCTGTTCACGGCGTGGCTGGGCAATCTGGGCGCGTCCGGCCGATCGCTGCGGTGGCTACCATGGTTGGGAATACTTGCGGCGGTCTTCCTGGTGCTGTACGGCACGTTTCTCGGAACCGAGGGCGCGACTTACCGCTGGCTGCGCCGCTACGGTACCATCGTTTACTTCGGCTTTACCTACGTTTGCATCCTGATCGCAACCGGACACATCCGGCGCCTGGTGCGCGCCGGCGCGCTGGCGGTACCTGCGCGCATGGACGTTATGCTGATGATTCTGGCCGGCCTGACGATGCTGGTCGCCATCGCCCACGTTTTCGTTGGGCCGATGCTTGACGAGCAGCTCAAGGACAGGGTGGAGAACGTGGTCGAGTGGACCATCGCGCTTTCGTTCACGCTGTTTTTTCTTGCGCTCGCCTGGCTATGGCGGCATGCGCGCGTGTCCCTGCGCCTGCAGGATTGAGCCAGCGGCGGATCGGGAACCCGGCTGGACGCGACAACAGACCTCTGCTTCTAGCAGGAATGAAAACGGGCACCGCAAGTTGTCCGTCTTGTTATCGGCGTTGGCAGTTGCCGGCAGTCAGCAGAATTGCGCAACGGCGCGCCGGGAACGGCCGCGCCGCTCACCGATGCGCCGGTCGGGGAACGCAACCGCGCGCTGGGCCGGGCGCCTTTCATCCGCCCGCTTGTCTGCGTCGACTCGTCTTACCACCGCCTGAAACGGCGTATACGCCTGATAAGCGGTGTGCACAGCGAGGTTTAGAAGCTGGATGCTGCGTTTCACTGTTATCCTGCGCGGACCTTGAACCATTAATGGATCATCCGCCCCGCGGCCGATGCCATCACACCGGATGAATCCGTTGCGCCAGCATTCCCTAAAACCCGGCACTCGCAGGTCCGGGGGCCTCGCCGGACAACGGCGCGCGATGTATCGGCTTGTAATCCCCTACCTGCGCACCTTCGCATGTGTTGCACTGGCTGCTCTGTTCATGTGCACGTCGACCGCGCGTGCCGATGTGTTTGCTGATGGCGATCAGGTGATGCTGCAGGTAGGGCCCTACGTCGTGCATTGGAACAACAGCACGGATCACAACGATCGGCCCTGGCTTGTTGGTGTGGAGTGGGAATCGGCCTCGCGCTGGGAGATTGGCGCGGCATTTTTCAGGAATTCCTTTTACCAGCCCAGCACGTACATCTATGCCGGCAAGCGCTGGTTCCTGCACTCCGAAAACCAGGGCTTTTATGCCAAGCTGACTGGCGGTCCGTTGTACGGTTACAGGGACCCATACGAGAGCAAGATACCCGTGAACCACGATGGTCTTGGCCTGGTCGTCCTCCCCGCGATCGGTTATCAGTACCAGCGGGCAAACGCGCAGCTCGTCGTTCTTGGAAGCGCTGGGGTCATGTTGACGTTCGGCTACGACTTCTGGAAGTAACGGAAAATCCGGGGCGGTAAGGCGCGTCGTGGCCGCGCTCACCCGAGGGCGCCGCCGGCTGCGTAACGAATTGTCACCTGGTAAACGTCCGGCAGCTCCGGCCGTTTGTGGAGGCGTGTCTTCTGCAATAAGGAGGATTGACGTGGACAAGAGAATCGCTGTTCCCCTGCTCCTGGCTGCATGCGCCGCCCCGTGCTATGCCTAC
>JBOIFZ010000024.1:0-2413 GCA_050741735.1 Burkholderiales bacterium | reverse complement strand
GCGGCCAGTTCGAAGCCGGGTCGACCACCACCGGTTCGAGTTTCTTGCCGAGCAGGCCGCCCTTGGCATTGATCTCCTCGATCGCCATCAGCGCGGTGTTCTTCAGCGCCGTTTCCGAAATCGCCATTGTCCCCGACAGTGAGTGCAGGACGCCGACCTTGATGGTGTCGGCAGCCGTCGCCGTTGCCGCCATCGCAGAGAACGCAATTCCGATCAACGGCTTCAATAAATTTCTTCGATTCATAGACCCCCCTGAAAGATGTTGAACAATGACCGCCGGCGCTCGCGGATCGCGGATTGCCGGACGGTACGCCTCTGGCTGCGGCAATTCGGATCGTCTTGCGACGAGCAGGTTTGAGATTGCGCGTGACTGTTACGCAACAAGCGTGCCGATGCTTCGCGGTTCAAACGAATGCCTTTGCGTTTCATGTGCTTGCCATGCCGCGAAGCGCTCGGAAGGATGAAATTCAAACGTCGCAGTCACCCACGCGAAACGATGCACGCACCGGCTTTGTGCGGCGGCAGCCGGCGATGCACCACGAGGTCGCGGACGCCACTCCGGAACTTGAACGACCGGGAATCTCCGCCGTTTGCGCCCCACTTGCGTCCCCGCTCCTGTTACTGTATATAACTACAGTACAGGAGGATTCCCATGGACGATCTGACCCCCCGCCAGGCCGAGATATTGCAACTGATTGCCGATTTCGTGCAGAGCACCGGCTTCCCGCCCACCCGCGCTGAAATCGCCAGGAGCCTCGGTTTCCGTTCCGCGAACGCCGCCGAGGATCATCTCAAGGCTTTGGAAAAAAAAGGTTTTATCGAATTGTTTGCCGGCGCCTCGCGCGGCATCCGGCTCAAGGAGGGACTCGGCCTGCCGGTCATCGGCCGGGTCGCGGCAGGCAGTCCGATCCTCGCCGAAGCCCATGTCCAGGGGCGCTACCAGGTCGACCCGCTGCTGTTCAGCCCGCGTGCGGATTACCTGTTGAAAGTGCGGGGAATGAGCATGCGCGATGCCGGCATCCTCGACGGCGACCTGCTGGCGGTGCACCGCACCCGGGAGGCGCGCTCCGGCCAGATCGTGGTGGCGCGCCTGCACGACGAAGTCACGGTGAAGCGCTTCAAGCGCCAGGGCAACCAGGTGCAACTGTTGCCCGAGAACCCGGACTTCAAACCCATACATGTAGACCTGAAACGCGATCCGCTGGCGATCGAAGGGCTGGCGGTCGGGCTGATCCGGAATGGCAGGATTTCGTGAGGCGTGAAGCGAAAGGCGTGATCCCCTCCGGGGACAAGTGAGGGTGAAGAGTAAAAAAACAAACACCCCTTCTGCAGCAAATCCGCACAGGTGCAGGTGATGACATCTCTTAACCGCATCAATCAGGAGGAAACCATGGAACGAGAAAAGACCATCGAGACTCTCAAGGCCCTGGCCGACGGCATCGATCCCGGCACCGGCGAGCAATTTCCTGCCGGCAGTCCCTATCAGCATCCGGACACCGTCCGCGCGCTCTTCGCCGCAATTCGCGGGCTGGAGAATCCCGCGCCGCGCCCGGCAAAAACGGACGCGCCGCAGAAACCCGCCCCCGAAAACGCCGGACGCCCCTGGTCCCAGGAAGAAGACTCGCGTCTCGGCCAGGCCTACGACTCGGGCAAATCCGTCGAAGAACTCGCCCAAATGCACAAGAGAAGCAAATGGGCGATCGAATCCAGGCTGGCGCGCATGGGCAAGATCCCTGCTCCGCCGCCCTTCGTGCCGCGTTCTTCGCCGGGAAATAGGGCGAGCGAGCCGGCCGCCCAGTACCAGTAAGAACGCTCACCGCAGAGGCCGCAGAGGTCACAGAGAAAAATAGAAAAGTACTGATTTTTTCTTTGCGTTCCTTTGCGCCTTTGCGTTGAGGTTTGGATTTTCACCAGTCACCGGTCACCAGTCACTTGTTACTGATTCAATGTCTTCCGCCCTGCAAACACTGCTGCAAAACCCCGTCATCTGGCGTGGGAACGAGCAGGCGCACGTTCAGCTTCCCAGCATTCCAACCGGGTTTGCCGAGCTCGACCGCGAGCTGCCCGGCGGCGGCTGGCCGCGCGGCGTGGTGAGTGAACTTCTCACCGAACGCAGGGGCATCGGCGAGTTGTCGCTGTTCGTGCCCGCGCTGGCGAACCTGTCGCGCGAGGACGGCTGGCTGATGCTGATCGCCCCGCCCTGGATTCCCTACGCGCCGGCGCTGGCCGCGCGCGGCATCCGGCTCTCGAAGCTGGTCGTGGTGGACACGCGCTCGGACAAGGACACGCTGTGGGCGGCGGAGCAAGGGCTGCGTGCCGGCAACTGCTCCGCGGTGCTGGCATGGCCCGCCGCGATCAACGAGCGCAGCCTGCGCCGGCTGCAGCTCGCCGCCGAGGAAGGCGGCAGTTTCGG
>JBOIFZ010000023.1:0-1809 GCA_050741735.1 Burkholderiales bacterium | reverse complement strand
CAGGGCCCATAACACCGCCACCGCAGCGGCAAACCAGAGAAATCCGTTCATTTTCTTGCTCCCAAAGTCGCCAATCCGTGAATAGGTCTCAGGCTGCCTCGCGGCCGGAAACGCCGCCGATCTTGCGCGGCTGAGTCCGGGCTTGTCAACGAAAAATATCGGGAGAAAATCTCACTTCTCACCACGAAGACACGAAGAACTCGAAGAAACACGAAGAAAAACGAAAAACAGCAACCGTGTGTAAAAAACTCCAATTGGCGAATGTCCCAACAAAGTCGAAGTTGGCGGGAAAGGATCACGAACAGTCACCACGCTTTTATCCCCGATTAATTTAAGGATTCCTGTTCTTCTTCGTGTCTTCGTGGTGAGATTTTCATTTATTGATTGCGGTATATCCGCTAGCTAGAACTGGGATTCTTCCAGCGCCAGAACGCTGGCCGACCCGTTAACGATTTCCTGCTTGCAAGACTGGGCGAGCGGCAGGACGTGTTCCGCATAGAAACGCGCCGTGCCGATTTTGGCGCGGTAGAAATCGTAGTCCTCCGCACCCTCATCCAGGCGCCGCTTGGCGATCAGCGCGGCACGCGCCAACTGCCATCCGCCCGCCACGACGCCGAACAGCTTCAGAAAAGGCACCGCGCCGGCGGCGGCCGCTTTCATGTTGTGCGGAAACGTCGCCAGCAACCAGTCGGTCGCCTCCATCAAAGCCGTCACGCCCTCGGACAGCGAACGGCGGATGACTGCGATGCCCGGGTGGGTGACTTTCGCCAGTTCGCCGTCCAGCGCACGCATTTGCGCGATCATCAGCTTGATTGTCGCGCCCTTTTCGTACGCGATCTTGCGGCCGATCAGGTCGTTCGCCTGGATCCCGGTGGTGCCCTCGTAAATCGTGGTGATGCGCGCGTCGCGCAGGTACTGCGCCGCCCCGGTTTCCTCCACGAAACCCATGCCGCCGTAAACCTGCACGCCGATGGAGGCAATCTCGATGCATTGCTCGGTGCACCAGCCCTTGACCACCGGGGTGAGCAGATCGAACAGCGCCTGGTTACGTGCGCGCTCGGTCTTGTCCCGGTGCAGCAGCGCATTGTCCAGATACGCCGAAGCAAGGGTCGCGATCGCCCGCATCGCCTCGGTCTGCGCCTTCATGCTCATCAGCATGCGGCGCACGTCCGGGTGGTGGATGATGGTGACGCGATCGCCGCCCTTGACGCCGATTTCCCGGCCCTGCACACGGGTCCTGGCGTATTCCAGCGCGTGCTGGTAGGCACGCTCCGCGATGGCCACGCCTTCGATGCCGACCTCCAGCCGGGCGACGTTCATCATGGTGAACATGAACTCCAGCCCGCGGTTTTCTTCACCGACCAGATGGCCGATCGCACCATCTGCGTCGCCGTAAGCCATCACGCAGGTTGGGCTGCCGTGGATGCCGAGCTTGTGTTCGATGGACACGCATTTGACATCGTTGCGCTTGCCGAGGCTGCCGTCCCTGTTCACCAGAAACTTCGGCACCACGAACAGCGAAATGCCTTTCACACCTTCAGGCGCGTCCGGCGTTCGTGCCAGCACCATGTGGATGATGTTCTCCGCCATGTCGTGCTCGCCCCAGGTGATGAAGATCTTCTGGCCCTTGAGGCGGTGGTGCTTGCCGTCCTTGGTCGCGCGAGTGCGCAGCGCGCCGACATCGGAGCCCGCGTGCGGCTCGGTCAGCGCCATGGCGACCGGCCATTCGCCGCTCACCATCTTGGGCAGCCACGTGCGCTGCTGCTCGGCCGAGCCGTGGCGGGTGAGCGCATCGATGCCGCCCTGGGC
>JBOIFZ010000022.1:0-1922 GCA_050741735.1 Burkholderiales bacterium | reverse complement strand
CAGCTTCACGTACTCGTAGTCCACCGGCAGGTTGTTGATGCCGCGGTCCGGCGGAGCGATCCAGCCCGCCATCTTTCCGGGCTCCACCACGCGCTGCATCAGGCTTATGACGAACGCGCGGTCGCCTTCGCTCGGAATCCATCCCGGGATGTCGCGCTCGAATTGCTCACGGCTGAGGGCCTTTCCCTGCGGGTCGGTCGGCGCGTTGGCCCAGACGCCGATGGCGCGGCGGAAACGCGGACTGGGAAGCCTTAACTGAAAGTCGAATCCCGCACGGCTGATCTGCATGTTCCAACGCTTGACGCCGATCTCGCAGTCCTTGATGTAGGCGTTGCGCAACACTTCGTTCATCGCGTTGCGCAGGCTCACCGCTTCCTTGCCCTGCGGCGTCTCCAGCTCGTAGCTTGCTTCATTGCAGATGTGGTCCTGGTACTGCGCTTCGTCCGGCCGGCCCTTGATGCCGTTGGCAAAGGAGCTGGCGGCGTTGGAGGAGACCTCGGAACCGAACAGATCGAGCGAAGAGGTAAACCAGAAATTCATGTAGCGCTGGATCGTCGGCAGATCGACGGCGCCGTGGCGGCGTACCGCGTCCGGATCGTCGGTGCCAATTTCCTTCATGACCTCGAGCGTGCGCTTCACCACGCGACCCACGCCGGTCTCGCCGACGAACATGTGGTGCGCCTCTTCGGTGAGCATGAAGCGGCAGGTGCGCGCCAGCGGATCGAGACCCGATTCGGCGAGGCTCTTGAGCTGGAACTTGCCGTCGCGGTCGGTGAAGTACGTGAACATGAAGAACGACAGCCAGTCGTTGATCGGTTCGTTGAACGTGCCGAGGATGCGCGGCTTGTCGGCGTCTCCCGAGTGGCGGGCCAACATTTCCTCGGCCTCCTCGCGTCCGTCGCGGCCGAAATAGGCATGCAGCAGATAGACCATCGCCCACAGGTGCCGGCCCTCCTCGACGTTGACCTGAAACAGGTTCCGCAGGTCGTAAAGGGACGGACAGCTGAGACCCAGCAAGTGCTGTTGTTCCACCGATGCCGGCTCCGTGTCGCCCTGGGTCACGATGATGCGGCGGAACTGCGAACGCAGCTCGCCCGGCACCTGCTGCCAGGCGGGCTGGCCGTAGTTGTCACCGAAGCCGATGGTGCGCTCCGGCACCGGCTCGGCCAGAAAGATCCCCCAGCGGTAGTCGGGCATCTTCACCGAGCCGTACGTGGCCCAGCCCTGGGCATCGACGCCGGTGGCGGTGCGCAGGTAGACGTCCGCCGCGGAAAACGCGTTTGGCCCCATCTCCCGCCACCAGTCAAGAAATTTCGGCTGCCAGTGCTCGAGCGCGCGCTGCAGCGTGCGGTCGTTGGCGAGATTGACGTTGTTGGGAATGCGTTCAGAGTAGTTGATGCTCATGCGATGCCCCGAGTTCTATCGGCAAGTGACGAGTGACAAGTGACAAGTGACGAGGAAAGTCCCATCATGATTCATCCTTCTCTTTCAACGAGGCAATCAAGCCTCCAAGTATTCGAAACAGTTCTTCAATGAGTGTGTCAACAACACCGGTCTCCTTGGCGTGACCGAGTTCCCTCGCAATGAGAACCTGGGTTTCAAGTTCGCTCAGCGAACCCGGTGCCATCGTCAGGAATTGGACAAATTCGCGTGTGCCACCACGCGCGGTGCCTTCGGTGATGATGCTCGATACGCTATTTTAATCATGCTCAGCACTCCAAAAACACCAAGGGTATCCTTAGCTGATTCGCGAACGCTGAGACTCGACTGTTTCGTTAACGCTGAGACTTACCCTGTCACTTGTCACTTGAATCACACCCGTTCCCAATTAAATTTCGCTTTCGAGCCGGAACCGAACACCTTGAGCGCGCCCTGTTCGCCGACGGCGTTCGGGCGGCTGAAGATCCAGTTCTGCCATGCGG
>JBOIFZ010000021.1:0-6808 GCA_050741735.1 Burkholderiales bacterium | reverse complement strand
GCGCGGAACGAGTCGATTTCCGAAATGGCGCCAAGCCGCAGGCCCGGCATGAGCGCGAGCTGCACCACAATGTCGGTTCCCATCTGGCCCGCACCTGCAAGGCCAATGGTGACAGGCCTTCCGGTTTCAGCACGGGCTTTCAATTCACTGACAAGGGCTGAAACATTGGCAATCATGACTTGCCCTTCTTCTTCGCCTTGATGGGTGGCAGCAGGCGCGGCGCATAGACCGAGAGCGCATCGCCCTTGGCGAGATCCTGCGGCTGCTTGCCATAGGATTTGAAACGCTTGAGCACGCTCACCATTTGCGCCTCATTGAGGATCACGGGCTTGCCCGCAAGGCAGGCCGCCCAATACATCTGGCAGAGCGATTCAATTTCAACGGCGAGCCACAGGGTTTTCGCCAGTGTCGGCCCAAAACAAATCTGCCCGTGATTGGCGAGCAAGCAGGCCGTGCGCCCCTCCATGGCTTTCAGCATGGTGTCCGACAGCTCCTGGGTTCCGAACTCCGCATAGTCCGAAACGCGTAAAGATTTGCCACCGGTGACGCCGATCATGTAGTGAAACGCCGGCACATCCATCCCGAGGCAGGCGAGCGTGGTGGCGAAACTCGAATGGGTGTGAACCACGGCCCGCGCGTCCTTGCGGGTGCGGTAGATGTCGTGATGGAAGCGCCACTCCGAAGACGCAGTCCGTTTGCCCGTTGGTTTGCTTTTCCTGTCGATGAAGACGATGTCGGCCGGTCTGGTTTCCTGGTAGGGCAGGCCGGATGGCGTAATCAGGAAACCGTCCTTCCAGCGCGCGCTGACGTTGCCGGACTTGCCGCGGTTGATGCCGAGCGCGTTCATCGCCAGCGCGGTGGAGATGATCGCCTTTCTCAAAGGCAGATCGCTCATCGCTGCGATCGTTCCGGATAGAGCGCCGACAAACCCGCGCGCGAGGCCGGCCCGACCCCGCGCTCGGTGATCAGCATGGATACCAGCGCGGCGGGCGTGACATCGAAGGCCGGATTGGCGACCGGGCTTCTCTCCGGCACCAGCCACAATCGCACCTGTTCACCGTCGTCGCCGCGGCCCGCAACCGATCGCAGTTCATTGGCTCCGCGCTCTTCTATCGGGATCTCCACGAATCCGTCCTCGATATCCCAGTCTATGGTCGAGCCCGGAAACGCCACACAAAACGGGATGCCGCAATCCTTCGCGGCCAGCGCCTTCAGATAGGTGCCAATCTTGTTGCAGATGTCGCCGCGCGCGGTGACGCGGTCCGCCCCGACGATGACGATATCCACCTGGCCCCGCTGCATCAAATGCCCGCCGGCGTTGTCGGCGATCACCGTATGCGGCACGCCGTGATGCGCGAGTTCCCAGGCGGTGAGCAATCCCTGGTTGCGCGGGCGGGTTTCGTCCACCCACACGTGCACAGGTATGCCTTGGTCGTGCGCCAGATAGATGGGCGCGAGCGCGGTGCCCATGTCCACGGTGGCCAGCCAGCCGGCATTGCAGTGGGTGAGCACGTTGAGCGGCCCGGAGCGATTCTCCGCAGCCTTGCGAATCAGCTCGACGCCGTGCTGCCCGATTGCGTGATTCATCGCCACGTCTTCGTCGGCGATCGCCTGCGCTTCCTTCCATGCCGCTTCGGGCCGATCCTGGACCGCGAGAGGCCGCAGCGCATGGGTCATGCGCCCGATTGCCCAGCGCAGGTTTATTGCGGTCGGCCGGGTCTTGGCGAGTTGTTCGCCTGCGCGGGTGAGGTTGGCGCCGGACGCATCGGCCGCCATTGCCATGGCCATGCCAAATGCTGCGGCAGCACCGATCAGTGGCGCGCCGCGCACCCGCATGTTGCGGATCGCGTCGGCCACTTCGTCCGCACTGGTGAGTTTGACGACCCTGAAAGTATGCGGCAGCAGGGTCTGATCGACGATGCGGACGACGTTGCCGTCGCGCCAGATACTTCGATACGCGACGCCGTCGATATTCATCAACCGGCCCTGACGAACCGGTGAACGCCGTGAGCGTACCCCTCAAGGGGGTATTGAAAAGAATCCTGCGCGTGCGTCAACCGGCCTTGATACCAGAGGTAATGCAGATGCGCTATGGATTCACCCATCGCGAAGAAAGTCTGGTGCGTGTCGAGCGTGCGGCGAAACAATACCGGCAGCAGATCCTTGGCGGTCTTCGGCGAGGCGCAGGATTCGAGTACTTCCGCCAGGCGGTCGCGATGATGCGCATGCAGCATCTGCACCCGCGTATGCGCGCCGCGGAACGGCAGGCCGTGCGAAGGCAGCACCAGCGTGTCGGCGGGCAGTTCGGCAAAGCGGTCTATCGAGCGCAGGAAAAGTTTCAGCGGATCGCCCTTCGGCTCGGTTGGCCAGACGCTGACGTTGGTGCTGATTTTCGGCAGCAGCATGTCGCCGGAGATCAATACGCCCAGCGATTCGCAGTACAGTGACGCGTGTTCGGGGGCGTGTCCCCAGCCGACGATGACGCGCCAGTTTTTGCCGCCGATATCGATCTCGTCGCCATCCAGAATGCGCATGAAACGGGTGGGCGGTTCGGAGACGATCTTGCGATAGGAATTGCCCCGGCCTTTGATTGCGGCGACGCTCTCGGGGTCGAGCCCGTGTTCGGCGAACAGTCGCGCGGTGGCATCCGCTCCGAAGCCCGCCTGGGTCTGGTACTGGGCATGGGCATTGAGGTACTCGGACTCGCTCATCCACAGCGGCGCGTCGAATCGCTGGGTCAACCAACCGGCGTTGCCGAAATGGTCCGGATGGAAGTGCGTAACCAGCACCCGCGTAAGCCCTGCATTGCCGACCACGTCGCGGAAGATCTGCTCCCAGTGAACGCGGGTGGTGTCGGCGGCGATCCCGCAGTCCACCGCTGTCCACCCCTTGCCGTCGCGCAGCAGCCAGAGGTTGATGTGATCGAGCGCGAACGGCAGCGGCATGCGCAGCCAGAACACGCCGGGGGCGATCTCGCGCACGGTTCCTCCGGGCGGCGGATCCGGGAATGGGAAAGCTAGCGGTGCCGGCGCTTCAAGGCGCGCCGCGCGAGCGGGTGTCTGCATGTGTGGAGTCTTCGGAAGTGTTGGCGCGGAGGCGTGCGGCGATATAGTTGGATTCTACTTTACGTTTACGTAAACTGCGTCGCGCATGGGGGACTCTACGTACACCATTACCGAACTTGCCCGGGAATTCGGTCTGACGACGCGGGCGATCCGCTTCTACGAAGACCAGGGCCTGCTCGCGCCAAGCCGCGCCGGGCGCAACCGGGTTTACGGCCACCGCGACAAGGTTCGCCTCAAGCTTACCCTGCGCGGCAAGCGCCTCGGGCTCTCGCTGTCCGAAATCCGCGAGCTGATCGACCTGTACGACGCCGCCAAGGACGAACAGGTCCAGGTCGAACGCTTCCTCGAAGTGCTGGAACGGCGGCGCGCCATCCTCGAGCAGCAGCGGGAGGACATCGAGGCGGTATTGGGCGAAATTGCTGCGTTCGAGAAACAGTGCCGTGATTTTCTGGCCGGGAAAGGCAAGAAGCCGGACCGGGGTAGCGGCGGCAAACGGGCGATCAACGCAAAGTCCTGATTGTATGGACTTGTTGTGTACGAAATCGCTACCGGCTTGCAGCGAGGTAACCGCTCGGGACGGGACATCGCCGAACTGGCCGGCGCGCCGACCCTTAGAGTTAATGACCTGATTTGAAACGATTTTGATGCAATACTGCGGCTGGTGATTGACGTTAACGTAAACGTCAATTACAGTCTGCCGGAATGGAGAGCACGCTTGAGCGGGTTTGAGCCGAAGGATCCCGACTACGCCGATCGGGTGCGGGAGAGTTTCGATCGCCAGGGAATCATGGCGCTGTTTGGCGCGCAGTTGGTGCGACTCGAGCCTGGCGAGTGCGAAATCCATCTGCCTTTCAAGCCCGAACTATCGCAGCAGCACGGCTACTACCATGGCGGCATCATCGGTACCATCGCAGACTCGGCAGGCGGTTACGCGGCATTCTCCCTGATGCCGCGGGACGCCAGCGTTCTCACGGTGGAGTACAAGATGAACCTGCTGGCGCCGGGCGACGGCGAACTGCTGATCGCCCGCGGCAGGGTACTCAAGGCCGGCCGCACGCTGCTGGTGGCGCAGGTGGACGCCGGCGTGGTCAAGGACGGCCGCGAAACTCTGTGCGCCACATTGCTCCAGACCCTGATGACAATGCGCGGGAGGCCCGACCAATGAAACCCGAAACATTTCTGAAGCGCTACCCGACGCTCAACTTCGGACTCGGCGAAGACATCGACATGCTGCGCGACACCGTGCAGAACTTCGCTTCCAGAGAGATCGCCCCGCGCGCGGACGAGATCGACCACAACAACGAATTCCCGATGGATCTGTGGCGCAAGTTCGGCGGTCTCGGGCTGCTCGGTGTCACCGTCGAGGAGGAATATGGCGGCACCAATATGGGCTATCTCGCGCACGTAGTGGCGATGGAAGAGATCTCTCGCGCCTCGGGCTCGGTCGGGCTGTCCTATGGCGCGCATTCGAACCTGGCGGTGAACCAGATCCGCCGCAACGGGAACGAGGCGCAGAAACGCAAGTACCTGCCGAAGCTGATTTCCGGCGAACACGTCGGCGCGTTGGCGATGAGCGAGCCGAATTCCGGCTCCGACGTGGTGAGCATGAAGCTGCGCGCCGAGAAGAAGGGCGAACGCTACATCCTCAACGGTACCAAGATGTGGATCACCAACGGGCCGGACGCAAGCGTGCTGGCGGTGTACGCCAAGACTGACGTGAATGCCGGACCGAAAGGAATAACCGCTTTCATCGTCGAAAAAGGCTTCCAGGGTTTCTCCACCGCGCAGAAGCTCGACAAGCTTGGAATGCGCGGCTCCAATACTTGCGAGCTGGTGTTCCGGGACTGCGAAGTGCCGGCGGAGAACGTGTTGGGCGAAGTAAACCGCGGTGTTCAGGTGCTGATGAGCGGGCTCGACTACGAGCGCGCGGTGCTCGCCGGCGGACCGCTGGGCATCATGCAAGCCTGCATGGATGTGGTGATGCCGTACGTGCACGAGCGCGAACAGTTCGGCCAGCCGATCGGCGAGTTCCAGTTGATGCAGGGCAAGATCGCCGACATGTACACTACGATGAACGCCTGCAAGGCCTATGTGTATGCGGTGGCCAGGGCCTGTGATCACGGCAAGACCACACGCAAGGACGCCGCCGGCGCCATTCTCTACGCCGCGGAAAAGGCGACCTGGATGGCGGGCGAAGCGATCCAGGCGCTGGGCGGCAACGGCTATGTCAACGAGTACGCGACCGGCAGGCTGTGGCGCGATGCGAAGCTTTACGAGATCGGCGCCGGCACATCGGAGATCCGGCGGATGCTGATCGGGCGCGAGCTTTTCAGGGAAACTTCTTAGAAAGAGCTTTCACCACGAAGGACACGAAGGAACACGAAGGAGAGACCAACAACGCAAGGAATCCAATACACGATCGGAATGGCAGGCATTGATTTGGGTTGATGCGAACTGGCCATATCTGCCGGTAATTGCGTCGATCATTTTCTGTATTTCCGGTTTTGAATTCCTTCGTGTTCCTTCGTGTTCCTTCGTGTCCTTCGTGGTAAATGAGTCTTTTTGGAGATTGCAATGAATAGCGATCCGATCGTCATTGTTTCGGCTGCGCGCACGCCGCTGGGGGCGCTGCAGGGTGAACTGAAGGACTTCGCGGCTCCGCAGCTCGGCGCGGCGGCGATCCGCGCTGCGATCGAACGCGCCGGCGTCAAGCCCGAACAGGTGCAGGAAGTGATCATGGGTTGCGTGCTGCCGGCCGGACAGGGGCAGGCGCCGGCCCGCCAGGCGTCGCTCGGCGCCGGTCTGCCGCTGTCGGCAGGTTGCACCACCGTGAACAAGATGTGCGGTTCGGGGATGAAAGCGGCGATGCTCGCGCACGATTTGCTCATTGCGGGCAGCAACGACGTCATGGTCGCGGGCGGGATGGAGAGCATGAGCAACGCGCCCTATCTTTTGCCGAAGGCACGCTCGGGCTACCGCATGGGGCATCAGCAGGTGCTTGACCACATGTTCCTGGACGGACTTGAAGACGCCTACGACAAAGGCAGGCTGATGGGCAGCTTTGCCGAAGACTGCGCGGGGAAATACCAGTTCAGCCGGGAAGATCAGGACAAATTCGCGGTTGCGTCGCTCGAGCGCGCGCAGAAGGCCAACAAGGACGGCTCGTTCGCATGGGAAACCGTGCCGATCGCGATCAAGGCCGGCAAGGATGAGCGCTTCGTCGAGCATGACGAAGTGCCGTTCAAAGCCAACTTCGACAAGATTCCGCTGCTCAAACCCGCGTTCAGGAAGGACGGCACGGTGACTGCGGCGAACTCGAGTTCCATTTCGGACGGTGCCGCGGCGCTGGTGATGATGCGACGTTCGAGCGCCGACAGGCTCGGCCTCAAGCCGCTCGCAACCATCGCCGGTCATTCGACGCACGCCCAGGAACCGGGCTGGTTCACCACGGCGCCGGTCGGCGCGATCAGGAAGCTTCTCGACAAGACCGGCTGGAGCGCGGGCCAGGTCGACCTGTACGAGATCAATGAAGCGTTCGCGGTGGTGACGATGGCGGCAATGAAAGAGCACAAGCTGCCGCACGAGAAGGTGAACGTCCATGGCGGCGCCTGCGCGCTCGGACATCCCATCGGTGCCTCCGGCGCGCGAATTCTCGTCACGCTGGTCGGCGCGCTGCGCAAGCACGGCGGCAAGCGCGGCGTCGCGTCGCTCTGCATCGGCGGCGGCGAAGCCACCGCGATGGC
>JBOIFZ010000020.1:0-5571 GCA_050741735.1 Burkholderiales bacterium | reverse complement strand
ATGCCGGGACCGAAGACCTATCAATTCGACACGCTGAGCCTGCACGCAGGCCAGCAGCCCGACCCGCAGTTCGGGGCGCGAGCCCAGCCGGTGTACTTCACCACGTCCTACGTGTTCAAGGACACCGACCAGGCGGCGTCGCTGTTCAACATGGAGCGCGCCGGACACGTTTACACGCGCATCTCCAATCCCACCAACGCGGTTCTGGAAGAACGCGCCTCGGCGCTCGAGGGCGGCGTCGGCGCGATCGCCACCGCCAGCGGCCAGGCGGCCATGCATCTCGCCATCGCCACGCTGATGGGCGCAGGCTCACACATCGTCGCATCGCGCTCGCTCTACGGCGGCTCGCATAATCTTCTGCAGTACACGCTCCCGCGCTTCGGCATCGACACCACGTTCGTGAGCGCGCGCGACGTGGACGGCTTTCGCAAGGCCATCCGGCCGAACACGCGGTTGATCTTCGGGGAGACGCTGGGCAACCCCGGACTCGACGTTCTCGATATTTCGAAGGTTGCGGACGTCGCGCACCAGGCCGGACTACCGCTGCTGGTGGATTCCACGTTCACTACGCCCTACCTGATGCGCCCATTCGACCTGGGCGCCGACCTGATTTTCCATTCCGCGACCAAGTTTCTCGGCGGCCACGGCGTGGCGATCGGCGGGGTGCTGGTGGACGGCGGCAAATTCGACTGGGAGAGGTCCGGCAGGTTTCCGACGCTCACCGAACCCTATGAAGGCTTCCACGGCATGGTGTTCACCGAGGAATCCACCACGGCGGCGTTTTCGCTGCGCGCGCGCCGCGAGGGCCTGCGCGACTTCGGCGCCTGCATGAGCCCGATGAATGCCTTCCAGATCCTGCAAGGCATCGAAACGCTGAGCCTGCGCATGCAGAAGCACATCGACAACACCCGCAAGGTCGTGGCATTCCTCGACAGTCATGAAGCGATCGAATCGGTCTCCTACCCCGAGTTGCCGTCGCACCCCGATCACGAACTGGCGAAGAGAATCCTTCCGCGCGGCTGCGGCGCGGTTTTCAGCTTCAGCCTCAAGGGCGGCCGTGTCGCCGGCAAGCGCTTCATCGAATCGCTCAAGGTGTTCTCGCACCTTGCCAACGTCGGCGATGCCAAGTCGCTGGTGATCCACCCAGCCACCACCACGCATTACAGAATGGACGAAGCCGCGCTGCGCGCAGCGGGCATCACCGAGGGTACCGTGCGCCTTTCCGTCGGCCTGGAAGATGCGGACGACCTGATCGAGGATCTGAGCCGGGCTCTGTACGCTTCGCAGAAGGCTTGATACAAGTCAAACGCGTTCAACGCAAAGGCCGCAAAGGTACGCGAAGGAAACAAGAGACAAAGAGGAAACGCACCAGGTAATCATAGCGATCTGCCAATCGTTGCCATTCTTCATCCTTCCGCCTCACTTGTCCCCGGAGGGGATCATCCTTCATCCTTTTTTGTCCCGCTACCAACCTCTCGCCTCTCCCCTCTAGCCTCTCGCCGGCAACTACTCGCCAATGGACCGAATCCTTGAACCCGAAATCAAGGACGACGCGGAACAGGCGCTCGCCTCCGCGAAGGCGGACTTCTCCACGTCCGATCAGTGGTACGTGGATCATCTCCTGGCCGACTTTCCAAAACACCTGGAAAACGTTCTCGACATAGGCTGCGGTCCGGCCGACGTGCCGGTCAGACTTGCCCGCTCCCGTTCCACGGTTAGCCTCAGCTAACGAGCCGCCCAGACCATCCCGCGCCGAAGGATAGCGCGCATTTGCGGAACCTCGAACTCGGCTGCGACGTGTCCGAGCGAGCTGTAGAAGACGCGGCCCTCGCCGTAACGACGCTTCCAGACCACCGGCATGACCACACCATCGATCCAGTCCGCGTGTTCGCCGGAGAACGTGGTGGTTGCGAGCACCTGGTTCGAGGGGTCCACGTGCATGTAGTACTGTTCAGAGCGGTAGTCGAAATCCTCTATGCCCTGCATGACCGGGTCATCACGGCGCAGGATGTTCACGCGGTAATCGATGATGTTGCCCGGGTGCGCCACCCACTGACCGCCACACATGAACTGATAGTCGACCGCCTCGCGGAAGGCATCGCACATGCCGCCGTGGAAGCCCGCCAACCCGACGCCACAGCGCACGGCCCTGGTCAAATTTTCGAGTTCCTTCTTCTCGATCTTCGCCATGGTGTAAATCGGCACGACGAGGCTCATGCTGGCTAGCCCCGGGGCGGCGAAGGCCCTGGTCGAATTGTCGACGTGGACCCTGAAGCCTTCCTCCGCGAGCATTCCGGCGACGATTCCGGCACAGCGCTCCGGTTCGTGGCCGCTCCACCCGCCCCAGACGACCAGCGCTTCGCGCATTGCTTTCCGCTCCTCACTTTTGAGCGTTTCGTAACGTCGTGATAACGACTCCCTCATCCCCGTCCCTTCTCCCGGAGGGAGAAGGGTGGTGTTGTCCCTCTCCCTCCGGGAGAGGGAGCACAGGGTGAGGGGAACTGCCGGGACCGTGCCATCTGTCACGCCCGATCCTTGCCGTCGTGGGAGTCATCGTCTTCGTGCATAGCTGGAACAGTTATCTGCTGCCGCTGGTCGTCCTCAACCGCGACAGCATCTACCCCTGGCCGCTCGGCATGATGGCATACCAGGGCGAATACACGACGGACTGGCAACTGGTGCTGGCCTTCGTCACGCTCACGATCCTGCCCGCGGTGGTCATTCTCATCGTGGCGCAGAAGTATCTGGTGGCGGGTCTCACAGCCGGGGCTGTCAAAGGCTGAGGTGGCCCCATTCCGCGGCATGGCCCGGCACGATGCAGCCAATCCTCAGCGTTCATTCGAGCGCTCTCGGCAGCCAGAGCACCAGCTCGGGCCACAGAATGATCAACACGAGACAAATGAGCTGGATCACCATGAATTGGCCCATGCCCCGGTAGATCGAGGCAAGACCCCATTGCGGCATGACGTTCTTCAGGTAATAGGCCGACATCGCCACCGGCGGACTCAGGAACGCTGTCTGCAGATTCACTGCGACCAATGTGCCGAACCAGGTGAGCATTTCCAGCTTGGTCAATCCGAAATTGAGCTTTTCGATCACCGGCAGAAAGATCGGCAGGAACACCAGAATGATGGCGGGCCATTCGAACGGCCAGCCGAGGACGAAAATCAAGGCCATGACCAGCAGAAGCTTGCCGGTATCGGGCAAGGGCAGCTGCAGCAGTGCGTTGGCGATGAGTTCGGTCGCGCCCAGTTTCGTGAAAACTGCGCCGAATATGTTGGATGCGACAACCAGGAGCAACACCATGCTCGAGGTAACCATGGTCGCTATTGCCGCGACCTTGAGCGCCTTGAAAGTGAGCTTGCCGTAGAGCAGTGCCAGGAGCGTCGCTCCGAACGCGCCGCAGGATGCCGCCTCGGTCGGAGTCGCCAAGCCCGTGAGTATGGTCCCCAGCGTGAAGCCGATCAGCGCCGCGAGAGGCAGGACGCCGATAAAAAACTCTTTCGCGAGTTCAACGGGGTCGGTGACTCTTTCCGCCTTGGGCACCGGGGGACCGAGACTCGGATTCAAGGCGCTGCGCACAAGGCAGTAGACGATGTACATGCCTGCCAACAGGAGGCCGGGTCCGAAAGCGGACGAATAGAGAATATTGACGGGAACGCCGATGGTCGGGCCCATGACCACCAGCATGACGCTGGGCGGTATCAGAATTCCGAGCGTGCCGCCGGCCGCGATTGCACCGGCCGATAGCCTCGCGTCGTAACCCGTTCTCACCATGACCGGCCCGGCCATGATGCCGAGCACGGTCACCGCAGCCCCCACGATCCCGGTGGCCATGGCGAAGATCGTCGCAGTCAAAATGACCGCAAGGTAGAGCGAACCGCGCAATGGCGCCAACAGATTGCGCAGCGCCAGGAACAGCCGCTCCATCAGCCCGGCCTGTTCGCTCATGTAGCCCATGAAAACGAACAGCGGCACCGCAGGCAGGATGTCGTCCTTCATCGTGCCCCAGATCTGCAGATAGGCCAGGCCGAACGTCTGGTTCGGGCCCAAGCCGATGGAGCCGAACAGCAACGCAATGAAAAGAAGGGTGAAGGCGATCGGAAAGCCGACAAAGATGATGCTGATCATGGCCAGCATCATCATCAAGCCGAGGATTTCCAGTCCGCTCACCTCAACTCCCCCGGCTCACAGCTCGATCTTCTCGTGATGCGCCAGCAGTTCGCCGGTTCGCGCGGCCCAGAGGCTTTTCAGGAATTCGGACAGGCCCTGCAGGAAGAGCAGCAGCGCGGTCAACGGGACGACACCGCGCAGCGGCCAGATTACCGGCCGCCAGGGGGTATAGTTGGATCTTTCGTCGA
Source organism: Burkholderiales bacterium (assembly GCA_050741735.1). GTDB lineage: Bacteria > Pseudomonadota > Gammaproteobacteria > Burkholderiales > JACQAP01 > JACQAP01. The sequence continues at coordinate 1,210 of JBOIFZ010000020.1, read as the reverse complement.
TCGACCAGGCGTAGATGAAATCATCGAACGAGAGGTAGAACAGGATGGCCATCGTCGGCAGAAAGAAAACAAGATAGGCAACGCAGTCGATGATGCCCTTCCTGCGATCGGAGAAGCGTTCCCAGAAAATGTCGGTACGTATATGCGCGCCTTTCTGCAACGCGTAGGCGGAGCCCAGCATGAACAGCGCCCCGTAAGACATGACCGTGGTCTCGAGCGCCCAGACAGTCGGGGCATCGAGGACGTAGCGCGAGAAAACTTCGATCGTGTCGGCCAGAACCAGTGGAACGACCAGAAATGCGAAGGCATAGCCTGTCCACTCCGTAATCCGGTCGATGGTCCGGATGATGCGCAGATAGACGCCTGAAGGCTGGCTCACAGGCAGAGATAAGGTCCCTCTGCCCGCGGGACAAGGGAACACTTGAAGCGGAGCAGAGGGTAGAGTGAGGGAGGCGCCTCCGACGTCCCGGATGGAATGGTCATTTCTCGGGCCAATAGTAGTTGGCGCCGAGCTCGTAGGGTGCGTAGACGGCGCGCCGTGCAGGCACGACTTTGGAGGCGTAGGCACGCTGTGACTCGTAGACTTTCTTGAAGAAGGGGTTTTTCGCCTCTTCCTCTTTCGCGATCTGATCCCACGCCCCCAGAATCCTGGTCAGGATATCGTTCGGTGTGCGCTCGATCTTCACTCCGTGCTTTTCCTTCAGCTCAATCAATGCTTCCGCATTGAGCTTGTTCGACAGGGTCTGCGAGCGGAACGTCGCCTCCCAGGCCGCGGACTGGATGATCTCGCGCAGGTCCGCGGGCAGTTTGTTCCACACCTCGCCGTTGATCAGTAGCTCGAGCACCGTCGCGTTTTCGTGGGTGGAGGGCATATAGAAATACTTCCAGACGGATTGGAAGCCGATTTTCATGTCTTCGGCCGGGCCGACGAATTCGGCGCATTCGATGACGCCGCGCTCTCCGGCCGGGACAATTTCCCCGCCGGGGATATTCACCGGAGTCATGCCCGATTTGCTGAAAACCTCGGCCGTGATCCCGGTCTCACGACACTTGCGGCCTTTCAGGTCGTCCCAGCTTTTCACCGGCGTCTTGAACCAGCCCAATACTTGATTGGCGACCGAAGTCATCGGAATGGGTACCACGTTGCGCTTCAGCTCCTTCTGATAGAACTCGCGATACAACTCGATGCCGCCGGCGTCGTACAACCAGC
>JBOIFZ010000019.1:0-2275 GCA_050741735.1 Burkholderiales bacterium | reverse complement strand
CTGCGTCGGCATCCGTGGGTGTTTTCCGGTGCGATCGCGCGCATGGAGGGCTCTCCCGGGGCGGGCGACACCGTGCGCATCGTCGCGCAAGACGGGCGCTTTCTCGCGCTTGCCGCCTACAACCCGGAGTCGCAGATTTCGGCGCGCGTTTGGGATTGGCACGAGGACACGCGCATTGACGCGGGATTCTTCCGGGAAAGGATCGCGGCGGCGATGCAGATGCGCGAGGCGCTGCTCGATACGGAAGCGGATGGGGCGGTGCGTCTGATCCACGGCGAGTCGGATGGCCTCCCGGGACTGATCGTGGACCGCTACGCCGACGTGGTAGTGATGCAGATTTCGAGCGCCGGCTGCCATCGCTGGCGCGACCCGATCACGGCAGCACTGGATGAACTGACCGGCGCGCGTGCGCTTTACGAACGCTCCGATGCAGACGTGCTCGAACTGGAAGGACTTGAGAGCCGCACCGGGGTCGTGCGCGGCACGCTTGACCCGCCGCAAGTGGAAATCCTGGAGAACGGCGCGAGATTCAAGATCGATGTCGCGCGCGGCCACAAGACCGGCTTTTATCTCGACCAGCGCGACAACCGGCACTTCGTCGGCAGGCTTGCGGCTGACCGGGATGTGTTGAATTGCTTCTGCTACACCGGCGCCTTCACAGTGCACACGCTGGCGAACGGCGCGAAATCGGTTGCGTCGGTGGATTCCTCCGCGGACGCACTGCAGCTCGCGCAGGAGCACGTGCGCATGAACCACTTGCCGGAGGACCGCTGCGAATGGATCGACGCCGACGTGTTCCAGTTGCTGCGAAACCTGCGCGATCAGGGACGAGATTTCGACCTGATCATCCTCGATCCGCCCAAGTTTGCGCCGACACCGGCAACCGCGGAGCGCGCGGCACGTGGCTACAAGGACATCAACCTGCTCGCATTCAAACTGCTGCGTCCCGGCGGGCTACTGGCGACGTTTTCGTGCTCGGGCGGTGTGTCGGCGGACCTGTTCCGCAAGATCGTCGCCGGCGCAGCGCTGGACGCGGGCGCCGAGGCGCAGATTGTCGGACAGTTCCACGCCGCACCCGATCACCCGGTGTCGCTGGCTTTTCCCGAAGGCGAGTATCTGAAGGGGCTGTTATGCCGTGTCGGCTGAGTTACAAGGAGGTCTTGCCATGCTGAATGGAAGCTGCCTGTGCGGGAGCGTGCGCTACGAAATCAGCGGCCCACTCGAAGGAGCGCTGAACTGCCATTGTTCGATGTGCCGCAAGGCGCATGGCGCGGCGTTCCGTTCCCGCGCGGGGATCCGTGCGAAGGATTTTCGCTGGGTAAGCGGCGAGGAACTGATTACCTGGTTTGAATCCTCGACGGGCAATCATCGCGGCTTCTGCAGCCGCTGCGGTTCGCCGCTGCTCAGTCGTTTCGACTCCCGCCCGGACGTCTACGGATTGCCTTTGGGATGCCTCGACACCGATCCAGGCGTGAGGCCGGGGATGCACGTGTTTGTGGGCTCGAAGGCGCCATGGTTCGATATCACCGACGCATTGCCGCGTTACCAGGAGTTTCCGCCGCGATGGAAACCATACTGACCCTGGTTCGCCACGGCGAAACGGAATGGAACGCCACAGGCCGGATTCAGGGCCATCTCGATATTCCGTTGAGCGCAACCGGGTTTGCGCAGGCCGCGGCAATTGGTCGGCGGCTGGGCGGCGAAGCCTTCGATTCCATCCTGTCGAGCGATCTCGAACGGGCGCTGCTGACTGCACGTCCGATCGTGCGTCATCCCGAACAGGCAATTATTCGCGACGCCCGACTGCGCGAACGCCATTTGGGGGTTCTGCAGGGATTGACGGGCGAGGAAGCGGCGATCCGGCAACCGCACGCCTGGGGAGCGTTCAAGGCACGCAATCCGAAGGCAACACTTGAAGGCGGGGAAACGCTCGGCGTCTTTTCACAACGGGTGGTCGGATTGATCGACGAACTGCTGTGGGCTCACGCGGGCCGCCGGCTGCTGCTGGTGACCCATGGCGGCGTACTGGACGCGGCCTACCGCCACGCCACCGGATTGCCGCTCGACGCGCCGCGGAATTTTCCGATCTACAACGCGTCGGTCAACGTACTGCACCACCGCGGCGGCGTCTGGACCGTCGAATCCTGGGGAGACGTCAGCCACCTGCCCCAGGAACTGGCGATGGACGATACGTAGGTGAGGCGAGAGGCGACAGGGGGTGAGGGGTGAGGGGTGATTAAGTGATTGAGTGACTGGTTTCAATCACCTAATTACC
>JBOIFZ010000018.1:0-2019 GCA_050741735.1 Burkholderiales bacterium | reverse complement strand
TGGCCGATGCCGGCGAACTCGACGAGCTTCGCATTCGGACCGCGCCGGGTCATTTCCTGCGCCGTCTCCGCGAGCAGCAGGTCGGAATCGGCGCCGCGCAGCAGCAGCGTCGGGCAGCGCACCTGGTCCCAGAACGGCCACAGCACTACGTCGGCCGGCGTGACGCGAAAGGCCAGCCCCAGCGCCGGATCGTAGTTCGGGCCCCAGCGGCGGTCTTCGAACTGGCGAGCGTTGGTTTGCGCAAGGTGCCGCCACTGCGCATCCGTTAGCGGCCCGAAGGGCGCCGACACGGCGCGGATGTACTGCTCGAATTCGTCGAAGGAAGCGTAGCGAGGATCCTTGCCGATGTAACTGGATAGTCGCTCGAGCGACGCTTTGGGAATGAAGGCGCCGACGTCGTTCATCACCAGGCTGCGGATCGGCGAATCGGGTTGCGCGGAGAGGAACATGCCGACCAGCCCACCCATCGAGGTACCGATCCAGTCCACCTGCTGCGCGCCGCTGCGGGCAATCAGCGCCGCCATATCGGAGCAATAGAGCGGGTAACCGTAGTCTTCCTTGTGGGTGAGCCACTCGCTTTTGCCGCGGCCGGCCATGTCGGGGCAGAGCACCCGGTATTCCGACGACAGCGCCCCGGCCAGATCGTCGAAGTCGCGCCCGTTGCGGGTCAGTCCGTGTACGCAGATGAGAACATTCGGATTGTCCGCGTCCCCCCATTCGTAGTAATTGACGCGATGGAAGCCGTGAGGGCCTAGGGCGGCAAATTCGCGTTCGCGAAATGTGCCGCCGGTGACAGGTGACAGGTGACTAGTGACTGGCAAGTGACACCCGAAGGCACATTTGAGGAATCTTGCAAATAGGCGACAAAGGTCGGGAATTTCTGGATGGTGGCGCCTGGCACCGAGACTTTACCCAACTCTGCTTCCCGGCAGCCCTTTCACTTGTTGCCACCGACTCGAACGAACATTCGTGGCTGCAACGCATTGAGGGCTGACCGCAAACCGGGAATCAATGGACGAAGTAACTCTATGCGATTACTGACGGTTACCAGTACCAGAACCGCAATCGGGAGCTTGCTGAGGTTCTGCTGGAACTGAAGATTCTGATCGGCAGTAACGAAAACGTCGAACCGGTCTGCGGCTTGAAGAAGAAGCTCACCGTTCGTCAGACCGGACCAGCCGCCCTCGCCAACGGTCACTACGGTATGTTCCGGAAGTTCGTTTCGCAATTCCTGCTGTAGCGATTCGTCAAGCAGGATGCGCATCGGGGGTGAGCGCTTCCCGCGCAAGCTCCAGCGCGGCCACAGCCTGCTCCCGCGTTACAGAGGGGAACGACCGCAAAAAATCCTCCAGCGAATCACCGGCTTCAAGGTAGTCAAAAAGATTCTTCACGGGGACTCGAGTACCGTAAAAAACCGGAATGCCACCCTGAATATCAGGATCGCTGTGAATGATCAGTCGGTTCATACAAGTGGCCCTCCTGCTTCCAGTAAGTGAATGATACCGGAGCGGGCGTTGTCCGTGAATGTCGTTAATTTAGCGATGCAATGTACGCCGCCAGCGCTTCCAGATCCTCATCCGGGATCGTGCGCAGCACCGCGGTCATGTTGCCGGCGTCGTTGCTGCGGGTCTTGGTCTTGAAGTCCTTGAGCTGCTTGAGGACGTACTCGTAGTGCTGTCCCGCCGTGCGCGGAATTTCATTCTGCCCGGAGAAGCCGCCCAAGTGGCACATGGTGCACAGCGCGGCGTCGGCGACCTGCTTGCCGCGGGCCGCCTTCGAAGCATCGCCCCTGGAGTTCTGGTTGGTGGGTTGCTGCGCGGCGTAGTACGCGGCGATGTCGAACATGGCTTTCCTCGACAGATTTGCGGCCATCGGCGACATCACCGGATCGTTGCGCCGGCCTTCCTTGAAATCCTTGAGCTGCAGATAGATGTAGCGCGAAGTCTGACCCGCGAGAATCGGGTTCTGCGGGATGGTGGAGTTGCCGCCCGCGCCGTGGCACGCCCCGCAGACCGCGGC
>JBOIFZ010000017.1:0-3501 GCA_050741735.1 Burkholderiales bacterium | reverse complement strand
GAATAGGGCAGGGATTCGATGTGCACGCGCTGGTGGCGGGACGACCGTTGATCATCGGCGGAGTTTCCATCCCATACGAGAAGGGTTTGGCGGGACACTCGGACGCGGACGTGTTGTTGCACGCGCTCTGCGACGCGCTGCTGGGCGCCGCGGCGCTCGGTGACATCGGTCGTCATTTTCCCGATACCGATCCCGCATATCGCGGTGCGGACAGCCGCTGGCTATTGCGTGAGGTCGCCGCCTTGCTGGAGAAGAATCACTTCCATGTGATCAATGTGGACGCCACCATTATCGCCCAGGCACCGAAAGTGGCCCCGCATATACCCGCGATGGTCGCCAACATCGCGGCCGATCTGGCCATCGCCAGGGAGCGTGTAAACGTGAAGGCGAAGTCCACCGAGAGGCTTGGCTTTGCCGGCCGCGGTGAGGGCGTTGCGGCGGAGGCGATTGCCCTGATCGAATCGCAACCGGCGGTGGAATTTGGCCGCCGTTGAATCCGCAAAGATTGCGCGTGTTTTACGCGCTGTGGCCGGATCGGAGCGTCAACAGTGCTCTTGCCGAGACGGCGCGACGCATGCATCGCGTGGTCAGCGGCAGACGCGCCCGCGATGACAGTGTTCACCTCACGCTCGCTTTTGTCGGTGACGTGGACAGCGTACGGCTCCCAGAATTGCTGGCGCCGCCGGCCGTGTTGACCGTTGCCCGGTTCACGCTGACGCTCGACTGCTGGGGTTGTTGGCCGCGCAACGGCATCGCCTGGATTGGGCCGTCCCGCGTGCCCGATCCACTGCGCGAGCTGGCCGCGGGAATGGAAGCCTGGTTGCGCGACGCGGGATTCGAGATGGATGGTGGGTCCTTCAATCCGCACGTAACGCTGGTCAGGAAGGCGAAGTGTGCGCCCTTGCCCCCCTCGACGCCGTGCATAGAGTGGCAGGTAGAGGACTTTGTTCTGTTGCGATCGGCCCTCGCGCCCGACGGCTCACGCTATGAAACCATCGGCCGCTGGCCTTTGTTGAACGCGCATTCTTGAGCCACAGAGAACACCCACCTCACCCCATCCCTCTCCCCCCGCGTACGGGCGGAGAGGGTGGAGACAAAGATGCGCGCCCAAGGTCTTATTGCTTTCGGGCACCCTCGCCAGCTTGCTGGAGAGGGCGGGGGGTGAGGCGTTTCCTTCTGCTCTCTGCGCTCTCTGTCTGTGGCCAAAGTACTTTGATTTTCAAGCCGCCTTCGGGGTATCGGTGGGCAGTTCGACCCGGGCCTCCAGTCCGCCGCCCTCGCGTCGCAGCAGCTTGACGTTACCGCCGTTCATACGGGCGGCGCGCTCGACGATTGCCAGTCCAAGTCCGGAGCCCTTGCCACCGCTACGCGAGGCCTCAAGCCGGGTGAAAGGTTGCATCACGCGTGAGACTTCCGACTCCGGGATGCCGGGGCCACGATCGAGGACCCGAACCAGCGCATGTCCGTCGACGCATTCGGTTCTGACTTCGACGTCGCCGCCGCCGTAACGCAGCGCGTTGTCCACCAGGTTGGTCACCATCCTCTGGGTCGCAGTCGGTTTCAGCGTGAGGGGAGGCAGCGTGCCCAGATTGGTGTTCACCGATTTGCCCATGCGCGCGAATCGCTCGCACACGCTGGAGACGATCTGGTTGAGATCCTCACCGCTCCGTGACGGTTCGTTGCCGCCCTCACGGGCAAAGTCGAGGAACTGGTTGATGATCGTGTCCATGTCCTCTATATCCTGGATCATGCCGTCCTTCAATGCGTAATCTCCGGCCTCGCCGAGCATCTCGATGCCTAGCCGCAGCCTGGACAGCGGTGTGCGCAGATCGTGGGAGATTCCGGCGAGCAGGACCGCGCGATCGTTGTCCAGTTGCTTCAGGTTGGAAGTCATCTGGTTGAATGCGTGGGACAGCGTGTGAATTTCCGTGGGGCCTTTTTCATCGAGCGGAGGGGGTGTCTTGCCGGCGCCGATTTGCTCTGCGGCCGCGGCAAGCGCCCGCAGCGGCCGGTTCACCCGCAACATCAGCAACAGTCCGCCGGCGATTGCCAACGTCAGCCCGAATACGCTCCAGCCGGTCCAGGCCCAGGCCGAGGCGGAACCGCGCGACTCGGGCGGGAAAACCACCCAGTAGGCCTGGTTCTTGACTTTGATCTTGATCCACAGGGCGCGCGTAGCATCCTCCAGCAGCACCAGTGCCTGCGCATCGTCGGCGACCTCGCGCTTTAATGCCTCGCCGATGGCGCTCAGCAGTGGAGACTGCGGCAGCGGTACGTCCTCATCGTCCCAGGCCGTGGCCGGCAACAGCTTGATGTTGTGGTGCGCCGGGAGTTTCTCGCTGAATTTGCGGCGGACAGCAGGCGGCATGGTTTCCAGCGCCACGCTCACGGTGCTGATCACACCGGCAATCTGGTTGGCGAGGTATTCAGACTGGGTGCGCACGTTGTAGGACCGGTACAGGCCGAACCAGATCAACTGGCTGACCACCAGCAGCGCCGAGATCAGCAGCACCGAGCGGGACAGCAGGGATTGCGGAACCCAGTTCATGACACGACCGAGGAGCCTAACGGGAATCGTCGGGAACGAAAACGTAGCCCACGCCCCATACCGTCTGAATGTAGCGTGGATTGGCCGGATCGTCCTCCAGCAGTCGCCGCAGGCGCGAGACCTGTACATCGATGCTGCGGTCAAAGACGCCATACTCGCGTCCGCGGGCGAGTTCCATCAACCGGTCGCGCGACAGCGGCGTGCGCGGATGCGTGACCAGCGCCTTGAGCATGGCGAATTCGCCGGTCGTCAGCCCGACGTGCTTGCCGTTGCTGGTGAGCGTGCGGGTGGCAATATTGATCTCGAAAGGGCCGAATCGCACCGGCGCCTTGCTGTCGTCAGGAGCGCCGGGCAAAACCGATGCCGGCGACTGACGGCGCAAGACCGCGTTGATCCTTGCGACCAGTTCGCGCGGGTTGAACGGTTTCGGCAGATAGTCGTCTGCGCCGATATCGAGCCCGGCGATGCGGTCCGCTTCGTCGCCTTTCGCCGTAAGCATGATGATCGGTGTGCGCTTTCCCCCAGTGCGAAGCCGGCGGCAGATGCTCATGCCGTCTTCGCCCGGCAGCATCAGGTCGAGGATGATCATGTCCACGTTTTCCTTGCCCATCACCCGCTCCATCGCGCTGCCGTTGGCAACGGCGTGCACGCCGAAACCCTGTTCCGCGAGGTAGCGGTTCAGCAGATCGCGCAGGCGTTGGTCGTCGTCTACTACCAGGATGTTTGTGATCGCGGCGTTCACGTTGGTTCTGGTTGTCTGCAGCATACCTGCAAATTATGAATCAGTTGACGGCGCAGATGCTAGGGAAGCTCTGCATGAGTCCCGCATGCGCGACCGAGGCGATTCGGGTCGAGGGCAAGACGGCGAGGACGCCGTGTAGCCGGACGGCTGTGACTCGTTAGCGGTACGTGCCCCGGACACGTTACCGACGCAGTCGGCAGCTTGCGGGCAG
>JBOIFZ010000016.1:0-1928 GCA_050741735.1 Burkholderiales bacterium | reverse complement strand
CCGTCCTGACGTTTTCAGACCTGCGGGAGCAGATCCGCACGATCGCGGAAGGCGACGAGGCGGCGCTGGGCCGGTGGCTCACGCTCTCCCACTGGTGCGACGACACGCTCGGCACCCAGATCGTCCGACAGATCAACGATCCGTTGATCAAGTGGTGCGAGGCGTTTCTGGACGAGGGCCATGCCGCCTGGTCCATGCCGGAGCGGGAGCAGGGACTCTACGGCGCCTGGAAGGCGCTCGCGGCGCACGAATGGTCGCCCTGCGGGATCGCGGACAGCCGCAGAAAAATCGCTCAGCTCTCCGACTATCCTGAGGACGCCCTCCTTGAGAGTCTGGACGCGCTCGGGATTCCGTCTGACCTTCGACAGGACTATTTGTCCTTGCAATTGACCGCGCTGCCGGGCTGGGCCGGATTCATCAAGTGGCGCGGAGAAGAACGCGACTATCCCTGGCAGCAGGCCTACCCGGCGGGCCTCGTGAAGTTCCTCGCCATTCGCCTCTGGTATGCGCGCGAATTGGTCGACAAGGCCTGCTTGGCAGAACTCGGCATCGAGGGGCGATACGGCGCAGTGACGGCCTACATGCGCGCCCATGCCGAAGAATATTATTTGCGGCGGCAGCGGGTCGCAGGCCGATTGCCCGCCCTCTATGCCGAGGAAGTCGATCGGCTAGCCCATCAAAAAGTCAATGGCTGGAGCACGGTACTCGATCGCTACCGCACGGACGTGGTCCCGCGCCAGGAAGCAGCCGCGCGCCGTGGCGCCGCAAGGAAGCTACTGGCGCTCGTTCGTTCGCTGGAGATCGATCCGGCACAGCTCGCCGAGAGTGCTCCCGTCGACCTAAAACAATTGGTCGACTGGATGGAAGCCTTCCCGGAATCGGACCATGGGCCGGTGTGGCTCAAGGCCTTCGAAGCCAGCTACCAGGATCGCCTGTTGGGACAACTGCGGGCGCGTGCGAACGAGACAGCCCGACCGGCGCCTACCCGTCCCTCTTCGCAATCGGTCTACTGCATCGACGTGCGCTCCGAACTGTTCCGTCGGCATCTCGAGTCGGTCGGCCCACACGAGACCTACGGCTTCGCCGGCTTCTTCGCCGCCTTCATCCGCTATCGTGCCTGGGGCAAGGAACACGACACCGAACAGTTTCCGGTGATCATGCGTGCGAAGAACGAAGTGCGGGAGATCCCGCGGAGCTATCTCGACCAGACAGTGTCGAAGCATGAGGCCCGCGCCAAGTGGGTCCACGCGGGCCACACGCTCCTGCACGACTTGAAAGAGAACGTGGTGACGCCCTACGTCATGGTGGAATCGCTGGGTTGGTTCTACAGCCTGCCTATTTTCGGCAAAACCCTGCTACCGTCGCTCTACCGGCGCTGGACCGCCTGGTTAGGGCATCTGTTCGTGCCGTCACTGGCCACCACAATCACGGTGGACAAGTTGGCGCCCGCCGAAACGACGGAGATGCTCGATGCGGAACAACAGGCCATCGTCAGGAAGGCATTACACGAACGGATCGGGCTGCGCAGCTCGCGCATGACGCCCGCGCTTGTCGAGGGCTTACGGCAACGCGCCCTGACGGAGCAGGGGGACCCGGAGCCGCCGCTCGTCCAAGAAGCCGAGCGTGCCGGACTCACAGTGGAGACCGTCAACGCGTTCGTCGAGACCTTGCGGCGGCAATACGACCTCAACGCGCGGGCCGCCTCACGGCACAAGGAACGGATCACCAGAACCGGCTTTACCCTTGAAGAGCAGATTCTTACGGTCGACACGGCGCTCCGGATGATGGGGTTGACGAAGATCTTCGCGCGACTCGTCCTGTTCTGCGCGCACGGCAGCACCTCGGACAACAATCCCTACGAATCGGCCCTCGATTGCGGCGCCTGCGGAGGCAACGAAGGGAAACCTAATGCCCGGGTTCTGGCCATG
>JBOIFZ010000015.1:0-1829 GCA_050741735.1 Burkholderiales bacterium | reverse complement strand
GCGGGACGCAGAAGATCGCTGAAGCATCCGCGTGTCTTCCTCCCGGTTAGCCGGGTCGGACCCGCGCAATGCGCGCACTAGTGCGGGCGTGTGTGCTGCCCGATTGGCACGCCGATGCAGGGCCGATATCGCTGTACTACACCGGCCAGAAACGGCTGCCGGCCAAGACGCGGGCATTTGTGGATTTCGTTGTCGACCACTTCCGCAAACAGAATCTGGCAGCGCAGTTTGCTGCAACTTGACACTCTCATCACGGAGGATTCTTTTCTATACCTTACTTTTTATACCCGCTAGACGGGTGCCCTTGAGGGGGTATAGAAAAGAATCCTCCGTGGTAAGTGTTGGTCTGTTACACCGACTCGTTGCCCAGATATCCATCGGAATGTCTGACTGTTAACGCTCGCCGCGCCGTCCCATCGTCCTGCGGCCCTTGTTCCTGGCCGGGGCCGGGTTTGCGCCCTGCATGGGAGTTTGACGCCGCCCTCCCGGGCGCCGGTCCCTGGAAGGCGGTCCCGAGTCCTTGGCGCCCGCCAGTCTTTTCACCCTTTCGATTGCGCTGGTTAGCGCCGCCATGTTCGCCGTATGCCGGGAATCCGGGCCGTTCTTCTGCAATTCTTCCTGCTCGTGCTTGAGCAGTTCCTGCAGCTTGCGCAGCGCCTCGTTGCACGCCGTCGCCAGGCTGGCCTCCTTTGCCATTTCCTGCCGGTGCATTTCAATATGCGCAATGCTGTCGGTTACTTCGTCGCTTGCCAATTCCGTGTTCACAATCTGATTCTCCTTCTTCATTGCAGATTCACAACGCGTCCACGCCTCGACTCTGAGCCGGCACGCGCTGGCTGCCACCTGTTGCTCCGGCGCCCGCACGCAGGGATCCTTCCAGGCGGGACGCCGACATCGTCACGAGCAGGATCCTCACAGGCAAAGAAACCGGGCCTGACTTCGATGCCGCGCAGAACTGGCAAACCGCGCGTAACCGCCTTCGAGTTCGAAAACCGGGGATCGGGGCGGAATCGCATTCTCCTGAGATGCGGAGATAACCTGACCTCGTACTATTGTATCTTTCAGCGGTGCCCGTGCCACACGATCATCGAGGCGATCAACACGATCGCGGCACCCAGCGCGAGCATCCAACCGGCGGTCCGGGGAAAGGTGTCGACCCATTCGTCGAGCGTCAGATGCATCGTGTCCGCGCCTTGGCCGAGTTGACTGGTTGAGTACCACCGGAATGCAGCATGGATCCCCCGCTATTGAGCCCATGAACCCGCCCGCCGCTGGGGCGAACCCGCTATCCGCGCCTTGACAGGCGGGCATTGCAGCGCGCAATCGGGCGCCGACCCGAGCCCGTCGCCGGTCCTGCCGTTGCGGCAGACAAGCCGCGCGGCAAATACGCTAAGCTCACTATAAACCAAAGAGGGAGGCTTCAAGTGGACACAGGCTCGCTCGGCTGGCGCCGGAGAACCGGATCAATGCACCAGCTGGTTGATTTCGATGATTGGCAGCAATATCGCGAGCACGATCAGCAGCACGACCCCTCCCATCACCAGGATCATTGCCGGCTCGAGCAGCGTGAGAAAGACCGCCAGGCGCCGTTCCAGTGCCTGGGTTTCCAGGTGCGCGGCACGGTTGAGCATCGGTTCCAGCCTCCCGCTCACCTCCCCGCTTGCAACCAGATGGATCAGCAGTGGCGGAAACGCGCGGGTTTCGCCGAGCGCCCGGGCCAGGCTCGCGCCTTCGCGCACCCGCTCGATGACGTGCGCTACCGCCTCCCGCAACACCATGTTGGTCATCACCCGCGAAGCCGAAGCAAGTGCGGAGAGCAGCGGCACGCC
>JBOIFZ010000014.1:0-6704 GCA_050741735.1 Burkholderiales bacterium | reverse complement strand
CAGCATGAACGCGCGAAACGAAGCGGAATCGACCTTCATGGCGATCTACCGTACGAAGAACCTCTTGTCAAGCTGCGCAGGTGCACGAAGTCCACTTTAGTCCTGCGGCCGGTAGATGTATAGGCCGCGACATCGCCTGCATCCCCGAGGGGCGCAAAGGTTTCCCGAAGATTTCGATGCGCGAGAATCTGCTGATGGGCGTCTGTCGGGACGCGGCGGGTGCGAAGGCGGAAGCGCAGCTGGCGGGCGTGTTTGAAGCCTTTCCGCGACTGAAGGAGCGCGTCCGCCAGCTTGCGGGTAGCATGTCGGGCGGGGAGCACGCGATGCTTTCGATCGGACGCGGATCAGCTTTGCGAAAACCCCGAAGTGCGCGAAGCGTACTTCGGGAGGCAATAGGCCGGAGGAGAATAGATTCGTGGCAGCGCACATCGATGCGGTCGAACTGACCAGGCAGATCGTCCGCATGAACACCATAAACCCGCCGGGCGATGAGGAGCAGTGCGCGCGGCATCTCGGCGCACTGTTGGAGAACGCCGGCTTCAAAGTGGCGTATCACCAGTTGTCGTCGAAACGCGCCAGCCTGGTCGCGACCATCGGCGGCTCCAGCGGAAAGGCGCCGCTGTGCTTCACCGGCCACATCGATACCGTGCCGCTGGGTGCAGCGAAATGGAAAATGGATCCGTTCGCCGCGGACAACGACGCGGGCAAACTCTACGGACGCGGCACCAGCGACATGAAGTCGGGCGTGGCCGCAATCGTGGTGGCCTGTGTGAACCTCTCCGGCAAGCTGGAACGCTCGCCGGGTTTGGAGCTGGTGATCACCGCCGGCGAGGAAACCGGCTGCCAGGGCGCTTTTCATCTCACGCAGAAGAGCGGGGCGCTCGGGCGCGCGGGGGCGGTGGTGGTGGGCGAGCCGACGTCGAATTATCCGTTCGTCGGCCACAAGGGCGCGTTCTGGCTCAACGCCCGCACCAGAGGGGTCACTGCGCACGGCTCGATGCCGGAGAAAGGCGACAACGCGGTGTTCAAGGCGGCGCGCGCGGTCGCGGTGCTGGAGAAATTCCGTTTCTCCAATCCGCCGCACCCGCTGATGGGCCAGGCCACGCTCAACGTCGGCACCATCCGCGGCGGGCTCAACATCAATTCGGTGCCGGACGAAGCGGTGATCGGCATCGACATCCGAACCGTTCCCAACGTCAGGCACGCCCAGCTCAAGGCCGAACTCGAGCGCCAACTGGGAGCCGATGTCGAGCTCGAGACGCTGTTCGACCTGGAAAGTGTTTACACCGCACCGGAGGATCCCTGGGTACAGGAGGTGTTCGAAGTGATGCGCGTCATTCTCGGTAGCCGGCCGGAGCCGCGGGCGGCGACTTATTTCACTGATGCTGCGGCACTTAATGTTGCCTACCGCACGCCGCCAACCATCATTCTCGGGCCGGGCGAAGCGCAGCTGGCCCACCAGACCGACGAGTACTGCGTAGTCGAGCGCGTCGCCGAAGCAGTTGCCGCATACGAGGAGATCACGCGCCGCTGGTGCAACATCTAGCGGAGCGTCAGGCGATTGGCAATGTCTTCCGATTCTTTGTCGGCCAGCAATCCGGCGCAGCGGGTCGCGGCGCTGCTCGACCCCGGTTCGTCCCGGGAAATCGCGCAGCAAGCGCGCGGCGCATTGACTGCGGGCACCGGCACTGTGGGCGGCACTGCGGTGGCGCTGCCGGGCGCGAACGTGCAGATACTGCCCCGGCCGCGATGGCACGCGTAATCGGCCGCCACAGTGCGCGCGGTGACGTGGACGACTATTCGCGCGCGGGCGTGGTCGACACCATTATCTGATGAACGCGAATTTCTACGCCGCAATCGACGCCGCAAACCGCGGCCGCCTGCAGCACGATTTTCTGGAGAGTGAAACCGGCAGGACATTCACCTACGGCGATCTGGCGCGCGAAACTGCGCGCTATGCGAACCTGTTGACCGGTCTCGGCGCAAGACGCGGCGACCGGGTTGCGGTGCAGGTTGAGAAATCCCCCACGTCGCTGTTCCTGTATCTCGGCTGTCTGCGCGCGGGACTGGTCTATCTGCCGCTCAATACCGCATACCAGCGCGGCGAGCTGTCGTATTTTCTCGGTGACGCCGGGCCCAGGGTGGTCGTGTGCCGGCTGCCTGCGGCCGAGCTGATGCAGGAACTGTGCGGCGACCGTTCGCACATCGCCACTCTGGACGAGGACGGCGGCGGTACCCTGGGGCGCGCGGCTGCCGCAGCTGCGCACGATTTCGCTACTGAAGAAATGCAGCCCGATGATTCCGCGGTGATCATCTACACTTCGGGAACTACCGGACGCTCCAAAGGGGCGGTAATTACACACCGCAACCTTGCGTCCAACGCCCGCGTACTGGTGGACTTCTGGAAATTCGGCGAAAGCGACGTATTGCTGCACGCGCTGCCGATGTTTCACGTGCACGGTTTGTTCGTCGCCAATCACTGCGCGCTGCTGGCCGGCGCGAAACTGCTGTGGCACGGAAAGTTCGATGTGAAGCTGGTCTTACGCGACCTGGCGCGAGCGAGCGTCATGATGGGCGTGCCGACGTTTTATACCCGGCTGCTGAACGAACCGGCCTTCACGCGCGCGCTGTGCAAAAACGTCAGACTGTTCGTGTCCGGTTCGGCGCCGCTGCAATTGGAGACCTTCAAGGAATTCAAGGCGCGTACCGGCAAGACCATACTGGAACGCTACGGCATGTCCGAGGCCGGCATGATCAGCTCCAACCCGCTCGCCGGTGAGCGCCGCGGTGGTAGTGTCGGTTTGCCGCTGCCTGGAATATCCGTGCGGATCGCGGATGAGCGCGACCAACCGGTGGAAAACGGAGTAATCGGCGCGATTCAGGTGAAGGGTGAAAACGTGTTTGCGGGCTACAGGCGCATGCCGGAAAAGACCCGGGAGGAATTCACCGCGGACGGATACTTCCGCACCGGCGACATCGGCGTGTTCGACCGCGACGGCTATCTCTCTATCGTCGGCCGCGCCAAAGACCTGATCATCAGCGGCGGTTACAACGTCTATCCGAGGGAAATCGAGCTGGTTCTGGACGCCATTCCCGGCGTGGCCGAATCGGCGGTGATCGGCGTGCCGCATCCTGATTTCGGCGAGGCGGTCACCGCGGTCCTTGTCGCGCAGAAAGACGCCCGGCTCGATCCCGCCGCAGTCATCGGCGCGGTGAAAAATATGCTGGCCAATTACAAAGTCCCGAAAGCGGTCCACTTCGTCGACGACCTGCCGCGCAATGCGATGGGCAAGGTGCAGAAGGCGCTGCTGCGGGACAGATTCCGCTAGCGAAGCCCTGTATAAGTCCCGTATGTGCGACCGTGGCGATTCGGGTCGAGGGCAAGACGGTGGGTACGGTGCCCTCGCTGAAGCCATTGCTGCCGAGGGCTGGGCTGTCGTTCCGGGTTTCGTCGAATCCGAACTGATCTCGAAGCTGTGCGCGGAATGCCGCTGGTTGTTTGCGAAAGGTGCGCTGCGTGCCGCGGCGGTCGGCAGTGGCGCTGGCCGGCAGACCCGCAGCGACATTCGAACCGACGAAATCCGCTGGCTGGAGGAAGCGGATGCGACTCCGGCACAGCGCCGCTGTCTCGCGCGCTTCGAGGCGCTGCGGCTGGAGTTCAACCGCGAGTTACAGCTCGGATTGTTTGAATTTGAATGCCATTTCTCGCGCTACGCACCCGGCGCCTTCTACCGCAAACACCTCGACCAGTTTCGTGGCGACGGCCGCCGCAGGCTCTCCTGCGTGCTTTATCTGAACGAGAACTGGGCGCGCGAGGATGGCGGGGAACTGCGGCTGCATCTCGATGCCGGGGAAACGGGACAAGTCGCGGACGTGCTGCCGGTCGGCGGCACGCTGGTGCTGTTTCTGAGCCAGCGCATCGCCCACGAAGTACTGCCCGGAAAGCGTGAGCGTCTTAGCATCGCCGGTTGGTTCAAGACCAGAGGATAAGTATCAGAACAGCGTCCACAACATCCTGGTCGCCATCAGGAACAGGATCACGGCGAATATTTTTCTCAGCCGCGGGACCGGCATGGCGTGCGCCGCCTTTACGCCGGCCGGCACGGTGACGAACGTGCCGATTACGATCCCAACCAGTGCCGGGACGTAAATGTAACCGAGCGTGAGCGGCGGTAGATGATCCTGGCCGAGCCCGTTATAGACGTATCCCGCCGCGCCGGCAATCGCAATCGGCAGCCCCAGTGCAGCCGAGGTGCCGACCGCGTTGCGCATGGGCACGTTGCACATCGTCATCAGCGGGATCGACAGCAGGCCGCCGCCGGCGCCCACCAGGCTCGAAACGATTCCGGTGATGATTGCCGCCACCGACATTCCGGCCCGCCCTGGGAGGGTGCGCGTCGGCTTGGGCTTCATGTCCACGAACATCCGTACCGCGGCGTAGTACACGAAGGCAACAAAGAATATTGCCAGATACTTCGACGCCATTCGGTCGGCGACGAAGGTGCCGAGCAGCGTGCCCGCGACCAGCCCGGGCGTGGCCATTTTCACGATGTCCCAGCGGACCGCGCCGTGGCGGTGATGCCCGCGCATGCTGGAAATCGAAGTGAAGACGATGCTGGTGAGCGATGTACCGAGCGCAATGTGCACGATGCGGTCCGCTGGAAATCCCTGCAGGCTGAACAGAAACACCATCAGCGTGACCAGGATCAATCCGCCGCCGATCCCGAGCATGCCGGCGAAGAAGCCGACGAACAGGCCCATCAGCAGATAGACAATCCACCATTCCATTGCGGCCGTCCCTAGAGGATGCCGATGATGAAATCCCACTCGCGGGGCTCGACCGGGCTGATCGACAGGCGGTTGCCGCGCTGGAGCACCCGCATCGAAGCAAGCTCGGGACGCGAACGCAGTTCCCCGATGCCGACCAGACGCGACTTTTTCACCAGGGTGACGTCGACATTGAACCAGCGCGGACTGTCGCGCGTGGCCTTTGGATCGAAGTACGCGCTCTTGCGGTCGAACTGGGTCATGTCCGGATGCGCAGGTCTGGATACCCGTACGATGCCGGCGATGCCGGGCTCTGCGCAACTGGAGTGGTAAAAGAATGCGCGGTCGCCGACTTTCATCCGGTCGCGCATGAAATTGCGCGCCTGGTAATTGCGCACGCCCCACCAGGCGGCGGTCTGCTCCGGCGCGGTCGCGAGGTGATCGATGCCGAAGACATCCGGCTCGGATTTCATCAGCCAGTAATTCATCATCCCGACAGACAAAAAAATAGAGTTCCGCTGCGCTGGAACTCTATCTGGTTATGGTGCATTCGTGACAACAAAAAAAAGCGGCATTGCCGCTCATGTCCGATTGTTGTCGCTGATCCGGAAAAGGGGTGCCCCCCGCGATTGCCGTCAGGCTGGCATCTTGAACCTAGGGTTCAAGGTGGTCGCTTTCCGAGCACATCAGGCGCTTCCCGTTGGGACGCGCACAACAGTGCTGCTTTAGGCCGCAACCAAGGCAAGGAGCATTGGTTCAAAGAATGTAGAGCCCAACAACACCGCAGGGGACATTGATCGTTGCAAAACCTTCAGAACAACTCGACCTGGCTGTTCATCGCCTGGTCGATGATTGCCTGCATGCTCAACATTCTACGCTTGAACTCCCCGACGTCAAAGCCGCCATCCATGCGCGTCGAGAGATACTCGTGGGTGATGTTCAGCGCCGCCATGATGGCGATGCGCTCCACGCCGATGATCTTTCCGGTGTCGCGAATCTCGCGCATCTTGGCGTTGAGATAGTCGACGGCCTTGAGCAGGTCGCGCCGCTCTTCCTCCGTGCATGAAACGCGAAATTCGCGTCCCATGATGTTCACGTCGAGACCACTGGCCTCCTTGCTCATTCGGCCCCATCTGGAATCTGGTTGAGCAAACCTTCGAGTCGGGTCGTGGCGGTGTTTACCTTTTCCGCCAACCGCTTGCTCTCGCTTTGTGCCGTGGCCAGTTGCTGCCGCAACTGGTTATTGTCCTTGCGGAGTTTCTGGCACAACTGGGCAAGTTGGGTAACTTTGTCGTCGAGGGCGTTAAGCTCGGCTTCCATGGTCATACTATAGTGATAAAAATCTTGTTAAGTCAACTGCTAACGGTTTTTTTTGAATGTACTTTGACATATTCGCTCGGACTCTCACCCCGCCCGGAAATGGCGCTCCCTAAGGCCTCCCGGGTACCGTTCCCATCCCCTTTGCCTGGCTTTGGCCCCATTCCGATGGGGTAGAATCGCCGCTGTTCTCGGGTGCCCCGTCCGGTTTCTCCGGGGGGGTTCAACGGGAAACAGGTGCGGGTGACCACTCAATGGCCCGCATGTGGCGCGTCCTCCGGTTGGCGGCGACGAGCCATTGAGTGGTCACCTTATTCCTGTGCTGCCCCCGCAACGGTAAGCGACTTTAGGGGCGTGCCACGATGCCACTGTGGGCGACGCCGGCCGTCTGGAAGCCGGAATACCCATGGGAAGGCGGCACGCCCGGTTCGCAAGCCCGGATACCGGCCCTTGAGCGCGAACGGAGTTTCCGCGCGGGGCGGCTATCCAGGTATTGAAGTTCATTCCTGACTCTCCCCTGCTCCGGAAATTCCCCGTCGGTAACGTGCGCGCGGTGGGCGCACACCAGGCAGCGGGGTTCATCATGAAAGTCCAATTGCTGGCCCTTGCGGCCGGAGTAA
>JBOIFZ010000013.1:0-1624 GCA_050741735.1 Burkholderiales bacterium | reverse complement strand
GAACGAGGGCCGAGGGACGAGCAAAGGGCAACTCGCCCTTGGCGGGATGTAACGCAATAGATCCCACTCCGCGGTCCGTTAGCGGACGTTGAAAAACTCGATGACCGAACGAATTCTTACCACCAAGATTCTTTTCAATACCTTCTTTTCAATACCCGCTCGACGGGTGCCCTTGAGGGTTGCGCTCGACGGGTGCCCTTGAGGGGTACACAAAGGCACCAAGAAAAACTGACGAAATTTCCAGGCTCCCATTTGCATTCCTTGGTGTCTTGGTGCCTGGGTGGTTAATTTTTCGGTTTTTCTCTCTATGCTCTCGGCGTTCTCCGGCAATTTCCACTACCGGTTAGGGGTTGCGCTGCTGCCTGCGGGCCGGTAAACGACCGGCGGCGGCATGCGGATGCTGCGCCGCAACGCATTTGCATCCAATCACCCGTGATTCGCCGCTTTCGGGGATGCCGGATCAGCGCGTCCCCGATACTATGTCGCCTCTGGAGTGGAGCGGATGGCTGACCGGGCGTTCATGAAGGCGCCGCCGCTTCCGAACGCAAAACGAATAGACGGGGGAGGCTGGCAATGGAACACGAAACATTCGGATTCGTCGGCGTGGGGAAAATGGGGTCGCTCATGTCCACCCGGCTGCTAAACGCCGGCCGCCGCGTGTGCGTGTTCGATACCGATGACAATGCGCTCGCGGCGCTGGAGAAGGCCGGCGCGCAAAGGGCCAGTTCGGCGGCCGAAGTGGCCAGCATCGCGCAGACCGTGTTCCTCAGCCTCCCCAATCCGGAGATCGTGCAGAACGTGGCGCTGGGCCGCGGCGGCGTGATCGAGGGAACGCGCGTCAAGCGCGTCGCCGATTTTTCCACCATCGGCCCGCGCACCGCGGGAATCGTCGCCAGGGCGCTCGCCGAGCGCAAGGTCACCTACGTGGACGCGCCGGTCAGCGGCGGCCTCAAAGGCGCGCGCGAAGGCACGCTCGCGGTCATGGTGTCGTGTCCGAAAAACGTGTACGCGGAACTGGAACCGGTGCTCAAGACCTTCGGCAAGCCTTTCCACCTCGGCGAGGTCGCCGGACAGGCGCAGACCATGAAGCTCGCCAATAATCTGCTGGCCGCGGCCGCCATAGCGGTATCTTCCGAAGCGATGGTGATGGGAGTTAAAGCCGGGCTGGATCCGAAGATGATGCTCGACATCCTCAATGCCGGCACCGGCCGGAACAGCGCGACCACGGACAAGTTCCCGCGCGCCATCCTGCCGGGCACCTTCGATTTCGGTTTTGCCACCGGACTTTCGTACAAGGACGTGCGGTTATGCGTCGACGAGGCCGAATCGCTCGGCGTGCCGATGGTGGTCGGCGCCGCGGTGCGGCAGATGCTGGCGGTGACCAACGCGATGTACGGCGCCGATTCGGATTTCACCTCGATGTGCAGGGTGGTCGAGTCGTGGGCCGGCGTCGAAGTGCGCAGCAAGTGACGGGGAGAATGCAATGGCAACGGTACATCCTATGAAAGAGAATCCGGCGACCAAGACCGGCGAGCCGCTCGCGGTGCGCATCGCGCACTCGGTCGTCACGATGTCGCTGAACGATCTGCCGGCCGAAGTGAGCGACAAGGTGAAACTCTGCCTG
>JBOIFZ010000012.1:0-2090 GCA_050741735.1 Burkholderiales bacterium | reverse complement strand
CGTCTGCACAGACGGCCGAGACGCCCATATTGACGGTCGAGCAGGCGCAGCAGCGTGCCCAGTACGCACGCGAACAGATGACCGCCGCCGAGCGCAAGGTGCGTGCCGCCGAGAAAAAGGAACAGGCCGCCTACAAGGATCTGGAGGCCGCGCAAAAACGCATGGAAGATGCGCAGCACGCCTACGAGGAAGCCAAGGTGCGCGCCGAACAGGCGACCCAGGCGTCGCGCGCGGTGCAGGCCGAGTTTGACCAGGCGCGCGCAAAACACCAGCTGGAATACCAGAATCTCAAACGCGCCCACGATGCCGCCGAAGCGGCCCGCAACGCGCCGCGTTAGTCCCGGCCTGTTTTCTTTCCCGGTTTTCCGAGCGTTGCCGCGTCGCAGTGGCGGCGCGGGCCTTTGCGGTATACTTCGCGCGCTTTCCCGCGGGTCGGCTCGTTCTGCGACCTTTCAGCTGGTGATATCCCTTGGTCTGTTCCCGCGTGCGCCGCGCGCACGCGGGAATCCGGCGTGCCGGCCCGCCGCGGGTCCGATTCAGGCAAAGGCTGGTGATGAAAATCCACGAATACCAGGCGAAAGAAATCCTCAGGAATTACGGAGTCCCTACACCCCGCGGCACGCCCTGCTTCAGCGTAGCGGACGCGCTGAGCGCGGCGAAGAAACTCGGCGGCAAGGTGTGGGTGGTGAAGGCGCAGATCCACGCCGGCGGCCGCGGCAAGGGCGGTGGCGTGAAAGTGGCGAAATCCATCGACGAGGTGCGCGACTGGGCCGGAAAAATCCTCGGCATGCAACTCATAACCCATCAGACCGGGCCGCATGGCCAAAAGGTGCGGCGGCTGCTGATCGAGGAAGGCGCGGACATCAGCAGGGAGCTTTACATCGGCATGGTGGTGGATCGCGGCACGCAGACGGTTTGCATTATGGCGTCCTCGGAAGGCGGCGTGGACATCGAGGAAGTGGCCGCACATACGCCCGAAAAGATTCACAAGGTGTTTGTCGATCCCGAGCACGGCCTGATTGACGCGGAGGCCGATGACCTGGGGCGAAAGATTGGCATTCCCGCTGCCAGCATCGCCAGGGCACGCGCGGTGCTGAAGAACCTGTACCGGGCATTCTGGGACACCGATGCCTCACTTGCCGAAATCAACCCGATGATCCTGACTGGCGGCGGCGATGTGGTCGCGCTCGACGCCAAGATGAACTTCGACGACAACGCGCTCTTCCGGCACGAGGATATCGTCGCCATGCGCGACCTCGACGAGGAAGACCCCACCGAGGTAGAAGCGTCCAGTCACGGGCTTTCCTATATTTCGCTCGACGGCAATATCGGCTGCCTGGTGAACGGCGCCGGCCTGGCGATGGCCACCATGGACACCATAAAGTTATTCGGCGGCGAGCCGGCCAACTTCCTCGACGTCGGCGGCGGCGCCACCACCGAGAAAGTGACCGAAGCGTTCAAGCTGATGCTGCGCAATCCCAACCTCGAGGCGATCCTGGTCAACATTTTTGGCGGCATCATGAAATGCGACGTGATCGCCACCGGCGTGGTCGAGGCGGCCCGGCAGGTGAAGCTTGGGGTGCCGCTGGTGGTGCGCATGAAGGGTACCAACGAGGACCTGGGCAGAAAAATCCTGGCGGACTCAGGGTTGCCGATCATATCTGCCGACAACATGGCCGAGGCGGCGCAGAAAGTCGTCGCCGCCGCGAAACAACATAGATAACCACAGAGACACAGAGAGACCGAGGACGCCAAAACCAGACCTTAAGACTCGCTACATCAGCACAAAGAACACGTAGGTTCACGAAAACAAATCGGGTCCGATCGTCTTTTCCGTGGTGCTGCCTGGTGTCCCTCGGGTCTTCGTCGCAGGATTTTCGGTTTTCCTGGTTCTCTCTGTGTCTCTGTGGTGAAAACGGGGTTCAAAGAATGGCGATATTGATCAACAGGAACACCAGGGTCATCACCCAGGGCATCACCGGCAAGACCGGACAATTTCACACCCGCGCGTGCCGCGATTACGCCAATGGAAAGCACTGCTTTGTGGCCGGGGTCAACCCGAACAAGGCCGGACAGGATTTCGAAGGCGT
>JBOIFZ010000011.1:0-6914 GCA_050741735.1 Burkholderiales bacterium | reverse complement strand
CGGAGTGGACGAACCTCTGGTGTACCGGTTATGACGCCAGTCGTAGTGCCGGGTAGCTAAGTTCGGGAAAGATAAGCGCTGAAAGCATCTAAGCGCGAAACTTGCCTCAAGATGAGACGTCCCCTGGTGTAAGCCAGCTGAAGGGTCGCGGGAGACCACCGCGTTGATAGGTCGGGTGTGGAAGCGCAGCAATGCGTTAAGCTAACCGATACTAATTGCCCGTGCGGCTTGATCCTATAACCTTGAGAAAGCGTGAAGGGTGAATGTGTGATCCCCCCTCCGGGGACACGTGAGGGTGAAGGGTAAAAACCGACACCTTCGAATTCAGTCTTTGCGGGCTCGAAGGCGAAAGTGCTTGTTGTTGCCGATCTCAAACCCAATACTTCTTCCACATGTTAAAGACAACGCCCAAGAATGCCGGGGGGTTGGGCGGTCGGAGCCTGAGGTGGGGTTGAACCCCTCACCCCTTGACTCCTCACCGCCTTAGCCCTCACCAGTTTGCTTGGCGGCCATAGCGAGGTGGACCCACGCCTTCCCATCCCGAACAGGACGGTGAAACGCCTCAGCGCCGATGCTAGTGCGGATTGCCCGCGCGAAAGTAGGTCACCGCCAGGCGCCCCAAATGAAAAGGCCCATCCCGCAAGGGGTGGGCCTTTTTATTTGGGGTTTTTAATGCGGCTGACCTGCGTTCGGAACGAAAACACACCCCTTGGGAACCTGAATCGGAGCGAGGAAACCGCGTGCGTACCAGGGTGACGTCCTCACGGGGGTGTGTTTCAGTGCAGACTAACCTCCGCCTCGGGCGGAGGTTATGTCGGAACTAAAGTAGGTCACCGCCAGGCGCCCCATAAAACACAAGCCCCTCCCGGGTAACCGGGGAGGGGCGTTGTGTTTTAACAAGCCCCGACAGGGGACCTACTTTCGGAACGAAAACACGCCTTCCTATCGCCTGAATGCTTGCATCGGAACCCCGGGGCGGTCCTATGCCCAACCCTCCCACAAGGCGTGTTTCAGTGCAGACTAACCTCCGCCTCGGGCGGAGGTTATGTCGGAACTAAAGTAGGTCACCGCCAAGATATGCGGACACGCACCTGCCCGCCACACGGGGAGGTGATGTGGCAGCCAAAGTAGGTCACCGCCGCCAGTTGTGAATCTGATCACACCAGGTGGTCGTAAATATTCCCAAATTCGAACGGCAATCCTCACATGCGTCGCGCGTACGTCATGCGTAAATTGCTGACCGTGAGCTGGTGCTCATGTGGACCAGTAAATTGTCAAGGAGCGAACTATGAAGCTGACGAAAACGGAAATCGTGGAGTACATCGTGGCGTTCGTTGGAATAGTCGGCCTGCTTGCGTACATTCATGGCACCGCAGAAGCATACCAATCGGATGGCGCCGCGCAGGCCTCGCCGATGACGATCGATGCAGGCTGGACGATTGGGGCCGACGCGGGGAATTCTGCCGTACGTTTCCGCGAAGTGGCGCTGGCCGACGTGCGGGTCTGAGATACATCTGGCATGCATTTGCACCACTTGGCTGCCAAGCCGACTGTAGCGGCATCCGCCACGAAGAGGCGCAGGTACAGTGGGTCGGGCTGGATATTGATCTAGGCGAAGCACCATTAGCGTGACCAACTAGGGCGGCCAGAAACGCTTCTTTGGACACAGCGTCACCAAACAACGCCTCCGGCTTCGGCGGACGGGGCTCCAAGTATTTACGCTGCTTGCGAGGATAAGTAAACGGCCAGACGCAGAAATTCAAACTGTCAGTAGTCTTTGCCGGTCATGCTCGCCTGAGTGGCTGCTTTCTCGACCCTTCAGCTTGGCGCCCGTTGTTCGTAGGCGTGCAGGCCACATCATCTACGGTTATGATTCCCGGGATCACCAAGTTTCCGAATTCACGCGTCCAGGGGGTGGGGTAGATATGCGAAGAATCATTCTTCTCGGCACGGTCCTCGCCGCGCTGTTCTGCCGGGGTGCGTCCGGCGCTACGACGGCAGTCGTTTCCTCTTGTGCGCCCGGCAAGGAGCCGACCAGGCAGACCCTGGTGGGAATGCTGACCGTGCACGTGATCTGCGATCGCGTGATATTCGAGATTCCGCCCCTCGGGCTCAATCGTGACCTACTCGTCAATACCGAGTTTGCGGCGCTTTCCACCGGCAGCGATTTCGTTGCGCCGGGCTCCGTCGTGGACAACCGCGTTGTCAGGCTGATCAGGCTGGGCAACAAGATTTTTCTCGAGGACGTGCGGTACGAAATTCTGGCGCAGCAACAGCCCAACATTCAGCGCGGCGTCGAGGCAGCCTCACTGCGCACCGTGATCAGGGTCTTCGACATCATCGGCGAGGGTACCGGAGGCGCGCCGCAGATCGACGTGACCAGCGTATTCACCAGCGAGGTGCCGGCAGGCTTCGCGCTCGATCTGATGCGCCACTTCCACATGCGCGCGGTCGACCCGAAGCGCTCTTACGTCCAGACCGTCAAGGTTTTCCCCGGGAGCGTCGACGTCCGCTTCTATCAGACCTGGATGGCGGATCCCACGGAACTGCGCGGCGCGACCGACGATGAAGAGCGTCCGCCCACCCTCGGTTTCATTTTTCACGCCAGCATCCTGGCACTGCCGCAGACGCCGATGCGCGGGCGCTATGCGGATGAGCGGGTGGGCTACTACACCGTGCCTTTCGACGACTATGGCACCGGGGAACATGGCAGGGTGCGCCGCGCGTACATCCAACGCTACCGGCTGGAAAAAAAGGATCCCTTGGCGGAAGTGTCCGAACCGGTGAAGCCGATCGTGTTCTACATGAGCCAGGAAGTTCCAGACCAGTGGCGTCCGTACATCAAGCGTGGGATCGAGGATTGGCAGAAGGTGTTCGAGAACGCGGGTTTCCGCAACGCCATCATTGCGCGCGATGCGCCCACCCCGCAGGAGGATCCGAACTGGGACCCTGAGGACGTGCGCTACAACGTGGTGCGCTGGACCCCCAGCGGCCGTCAGAACGCGTTGGGCCCGGCGGTGATCGACCCGCGCAGCGGCGAGGTGATCTCCTCGCACGCCATCTTCTGGCACGACGTGCTGCGGCTGGTGGAGACCTGGTACTTCACCCAGGTCGGGCCGCTCGACCCGCGTGCGCGCAAACTGCCGCTGCCCGCGGAGATTACGGGTGAGCTGCTGCGCTACATCGTTACGCACGAGATCGGCCACGCGCTGGGTCTGCGTCACAACTTCAAGGGGCACTCGGCTTACTCCGTCGCACAACTCCGCAGCCGCGAATGGACCGAGAAGTGGGGTAATTCCGCTTCCATCATGGACTATTCGCGGCTCAATTATGTTGCCCAGCCCGGCGACAACGCGTACCTGCTGCCAAAGTTCGGACCCTACGATTACTTTGCGATCGAATGGGGATACAAGCCGTTCACCCAAATCGCGGTCGTTGACGGCAAGAGAATCCAACAGGTGATGAGCAGCGACACCGAATGGAGCCGCCTGGATCAACTGGCGGCACAGCAGGTCACCAATCCGATGCTGCGCTTCGGAGGCGAGGACGACGCGGCTGCGGTGGACCCACAGGTCGGTATGCATGTGGTCGGCGGCGATCCGATCGAGGCGGCAGACCTCGGTCTCCGGAACATCGACCGGGTAATGCCGATGCTGATTCCGGGGACGACGCAACTGGGCGGCAGCTACGCACGAATGGCCGAGTTGTACGAAACATTGATCACGCAGCGCCATCGCGAACTGCTGGCGGTAGTCAAACTGGTGGGTGGCGTGGAGGAGACGCGTTATCAGGCCGGGCGCGGCTCGGCGCCGCCGTTCCAACCGGTCCCGGCGGAGCGTCAGCGCGCGGCGGTAAAGTTCCTGCTCGATCGCGCCTTTTCCACGCCGGGCCCGCTGCTGGATCGCGAGGTCTTGTATCGCATGGCGCCTTACGCAGGCGCCAATGCGCTGCAGGGCTCCAACGTGCAGTTACTGCGAAGACTTGTCGGTACGGGCGTTTTTGAGCGCATGGCAGAAGCACGGGAGCTGGACCCCGCCACGAAGGGCTATACCGGCATCGACATGCTCTACGACCTGAATGACGGACTGTTCCGCGAACTCCAGGCGCCTGCGCCGGTCATTGAGTTGTATCGCCGCAACCTGCAGCGCAATTACGTGCTGCTGTTGCTGGTGGCAATGGGAACCGAGAGCGATCCTCAGGCGGCCTCGAACGCCATCGACGTGCGCAACGCCGATTCAACTCCGGTGAGCCTGCAAGCCCGGCATCTGTCGAGCCAAAGCCAGCGGGCTGTAAATTCGCCTCTTTCCGACGTCGCGCAGCAATACCGGAGGGATGGTCATCCCAGCGAGTATCGCGCCGCGTTGCGGCTCGGGGCGGTGGACCTGCACTCCAAGATCGAAGCGGCAATCGGCCGGGTGAAGCATCCGGCGACGCTGGCGCTGCTGCGCGAGCTCAAAGCACAACTGGAACGCGTACCCTGAGTGCTGAGTGTCGATCGCCGCGCGGCAGGCGCGTCGGGCTGCGGTCCTGGTCTGCGCACGCGATCAGGGAGTCGGTCGGAACTAAGTCCAGAAAGAAGCAGGGCGCAATATCCTGCTTTTGATTGGAGTCGCGACGTCCGGAGATATCCGCCATGCTCAAGTCCATTGTCCGAGCGCTGCTGAAGGTGCTGTTTCGGGTCCGGGTCGAAGGCGACACGAGCCACTTTTCGCGGCCGCGGCTGCTCATCATCGCCAACCATCAGTCCTTCCTCGACGGCCTGATCCTGGGGGCATTCCTCCCGGTCGATCCGGTATTCGTGGTGCACACCGAGGTGACCCGCAACTGGTTTTTCCGGCTGGTGCTGCGACTGAGCGATTACCTGGCGGTGGATCCCACCAACCCGATGGCGCTGAAGCGCGTGGTGCGGCTCATCGAATCCGGCCGCCCGGTGGTGATTTTCCCGGAAGGACGCATCACCATTACCGGAAGCCTGATGAAGGTCTACGACGGTCCGGCTTTCGTCGCCGCCAGGACGCAGGCGGTCATCGCGCCGGTGCGGCTGGACGGGGCCGCGCGCACGTTTTTCAGCCGGCTGTCGGGAAGCAATCCGCGCGAGCTGTTCCCGAGGATCACGGTATCGATCCAGCCCGCCGCCTCGATCGTCATGCCGAAGGACGGCAACGGCCGGATGCGCCGCAGGAAAGCCGGGGAGGGCATGCGCAAGATCATGCAGGAGATGATCTTCCGCTCGCGCCCGGATCAGACCCTGTACACGGCGTTGATCGATGCCATGCACATCTATGGTCGCGGCAGGAAAATGGTCGAGGACATGCGGCAGACCGAGTACTCCTACAACGCGCTGCTGAAGATGACGCTGGTGCTCGGGTTGCTGGTGAAACGCGTCAGCGGGCGCGGCGAGACGGTTGGGATTCTCATGCCGAACCTTGCAGCTACGCTGTGCATGGTGATCGGGACAACCGCATTTCGCCGCGTGCCGGCGATGCTCAACTACACGGCGGGAACCGACGGCATCCAGAGTGCCTGCGTGGCGGCAAAGATCTCCACCATCATCACTTCGCGCAAATTCCTGGACACGGCGCGGCTTCAGACACAGGTGGACGCACTGCGCAACGTCAGGATCGTCTATCTCGAGGACTTGCAGCCCACCGTGAACCTCGCGGTCAAGCTCTGGGCCGTGGCTCACCTGATGTTTCCCCGGCTGCTCGGCAGGGGCCTCGATCCCGAGTCGCCGGCGGTGGTGCTTTTTACCTCCGGTTCCGAGGGCCGGCCCAAGGGCGTGGCGCTTTCGCACCGCGCCATACTCTCCAACATCGCGCAGATCCGCGCCATTACCGACTTCTCGGTGGAAGACCGGATTTTCAACGCGCTGCCGGTCTTTCACTCGTTCGGGCTGGTCGCGGGCGGGCTGCTACCGGTGCTCACCGGCATCAAGCTGTTTCTTTATCCCTCGCCGCTGCACTATCGCCTGATTCCCGAAATCATCTACGACCGCAGCTGCACCATTCTTTTCGGCACCAGCACCTTCCTGAACAACTACGCGAAGTTCGCGCATCCCTACGATTTCTACCGGGTGCGCTACGTGGTTGCGGGTGCCGAAAAGCTGTCACAGTCGGTGCGCGACCTGTGGAGCGAGAAGTTCGGCGTACGCGTCTACGAAGGGTATGGAGTGACGGAGACTTCGCCGGTCATCTCGGTCAACTCCCCCATGGCGACACGCATCGGCAGCGTCGGCCAACTGCTTCCTGGAATGGAGGCCCGGCTTGTGCCGGTGCCCGGCATCGAGCGCGGCGGCGTATTGCACGTGCGCGGCCCCAACGTCATGCTGGGCTATTTGTATTACCAGAATCCCGGAGTGCTGGTGCCGCCGCACTCGGAGCTGGGCCCGGGCTGGCATGAAACCGGCGACGTGGTGGATATCGACGACGACGGATTTATTCACATCCTCGGACGCGTCAAGCGCTTTGCCAAGGTCGCGGGGGAGATGATCTCGCTCGAGGTCGTCGAGAAGATTGCCATGGCCGCCTCGCCGGGCTTCCAGCATGCGTCTTCTTCGCGACCGGACGAACGGCGCGGCGAGGCGATCGTGCTTTTCACCACGGACACTGCGTTGACCCGCGAGCGCATGCAGCAGGCCGCGCACGTGTTGGGCTCGTCGGAGATCGCCGTGCCCAGGGAAATCATCAATGTGCAGGAGATCCCGCTTCTGGGGACGGGAAAGGTAAACTACGTGAGGCTCACGGAAGACGCCTGCCGCACGCCGGCAGCCGCTTCCGGCGTTGGTTAGGGAAGCTCTGACCAGGTTCCACATGCGCGACCGAGGCGATTCGGGTCGAGGGCAAGACGGCGAGGACGCCGTGTAGCCGGACGGCTGTGACTCGTTAGCGGTACGTGCCCCGGACACGTTACCGACG
>JBOIFZ010000010.1:0-3626 GCA_050741735.1 Burkholderiales bacterium | reverse complement strand
AAACCGCCCACAAACCGGCGCCGCGGCTGATGGGACGGAACTCCCGCATGACGATCGGGAAGGAGGACTTATGAAAACGCTTGCCCGCGTTCTCGTTTCAGGAGCCCTGTTGAACATCGGCGCTGCCCAGGCGTTGACGGTGGCGTATACCACCGAAGGCCCGTTGATGAGGGATGCACGGCTTGCGCGTTTTGTCGCCCCGCAAATCGGGGGCACGATCGCCGCACTTCCCGACCTGGACAAGGGAGGCAGCCATCGGCTGTCGGTACGTCTGAACTCGAAGTATTTTCCCGAAGACAAGTCCTATCTCTACCTCATCGAGTTCGACGTCCAGCAGCGCATCACCGATCGCGACAGCGGCAAGGTGCTCTTTGCCACGCTCGCCAAGTGGTATTCGTGGGGCATCGTTCCTTCGGAGTCGGAATTGCACAGGAACATTGCGCAACTCATCACCAGCAAAGTCAATACCTGGACCCCGGAGTGAACGGGCAGGAGCGGCGGCGTGCTGCAACGGAGCCGGATTTACCCCTGCCGCGGACGCGCGTTCAACGCCTGCTCCGCGGAATCCGCGTCCGGCGGGCAACCGCCCGCCGCGTCGCGGCTCCACTCGAACGTCAGGACCGGCGCCACCGCACTTCCGGCGGCAATGATCTCGTCCACCAAGTCGGGCAACAACGCGATGCAGGATGTGTATGCTTCCGCCGGGAATCTGCCAACGACCCGGTTGATCGCCCGGTAGATTTCCGGTCCTTCCGGCCAGATTGTGTCCATGATGTAAATGCCGTCGGTCCCTGAAGATACGAGCGTCAGGTGAAACGCCCCTTCCTTCCTTAATCCGGCGCGCCGCACGATCCGTTTGATCGCGTCTTCCAGCAGTTCCTTCTTTGCCATGCTTTCTCCGATTTCGTTTGTGCCGGTGCCCGGACGGGATTGCTCCGCGCCCTCGCAAAAGGACAGCGGCCGGAAAGACAAAGTTCCTCGCCGCGTTCCGTGTCGCCTCTCGGCGACATGGCGATCGCCGTTCAGGTTCGCGGAAACATGCGACAAATATTCGAGAAACAGTCGCCTATGCGAGCCGCCGTACGGAATCGATCCCGCGCGATTTCCCTTTGCGCATGCGTCAATCGACGCAGCAATTTCCGCGCCGACAAAAAACGGGCACCAACCGGTGCCCGTTATTCTTGAACGCGTACTACAGTTGCGCGTCGAGTTTACATCTGGCCGAATTTCTTTTTGGCCGCTTCGATGCACTTCGTTTGCTGGCTGCCGCTCAGCGATTCGCATTTCTTCAGCGCGGCGACATACTCCTGTTCCTTCGCGGAGACATCACCGCCCTGGCCCGGCTGAGCCTGCGGGGCCTGCTGGGTCGTGCGGGGTTCGTCTGCAGCGACAGCGAATCCGTTCATCGCCAGCACCAGCATGCCGGCAGCTAATGCAGATAACAGCTTGTTCATCTCGATCTCCTTTACCATTTTGTGAAAAATGAACGAGGTACACGACAATCCGCTTGCACGCGACCACGAGGGTCTTGTTACGGTGAGACGTTTGTCGCGCCCTGTCGAAACGGCCGGTACAGGCCGCTTCGAGAAGTTAGTCATACATCGACGAGTCGAGTTCAGAAAAAATATGTCGCCGATCGGCGACAGCGCCGAGCGAGAGATTCGTGCTGAGTGCTGAGATAAAACTGGTGGCTGGTAAGAGTCTGCTTCGCACTTCGTATACTTCTAGCTGAGTATCTTTGCTTTTTTTGCGCTCTCTCCTTTTACCTCTGCACACTCTGCGCCTACGCTCTCATGGCTGGCCTCGGGCCAGCAATTCAGCTTTCCACGAGCACCGTCAGCTTGTGCAGAAATTCGAGCGCGCGATCGAGTTGGCAGTCGCCGTTATTCGCGCCGATGTTTGCGGTTGCCGCCGGTGCGACGACGGCATCTTTCGCGCCATGCGCCTGCTCCGGTGAAGGCTGCGCGCACGCCGCGCGGCCCGCTTTCGTCGGCTGGGCTTCCGCCGCGGCCGGCCGCACGCCGGCGACTGCGTCGATTGCCGACTGCTCGACTTCGATGTCCGGCGTGATGCCACTGCCCTCGATGCGGCGCCCGTCGGGCGTGTAGAAATACGCGGTAGTCAATTTCAGCGCGGCACCGTCGCTTAGTGGAACAACAACCTGCACCGAACCTTTGCCGAAAGTCTGCGTGCCGACGACGGTCGCGCGACGGTGGCTCTGCAGCGCACCGGCCACGATCTCCGCGGCGGAAGCGGACCCGCCGTTGACCAGCACCACCATGGGAACGGTCTTCAGCGCGAGGCTGAGACTCTTCGGGAAGTCTTCCGCGGGGCGCGCATCGCGTTCCGCCCTTGTCCGGAGCCGCATCCGCGATTCTTCCACTGGGCTCTCGGTATACACGACCAGCATGTCCTCGGGAAGAAATGCCGCCGAAACCGCGACAGCGGCCGTGAGCAGGCCGCCGGGATTGTCGCGCAGGTCGAGAACGATGCCTTTCAGGCTGCTGCTGCCGTCCGGCCGGAACATTCCGGCAAGCACGCCGAGCATCTTATCGGCCGTATGCTGGTGAAAATGGGTGATCTGCAGGTAGGCGTAGCCGGGATCGATAGGCGCGGACTTCACGCTGCGGCTCTGTATGATCCCGCGCCTCACGGTCACTACGCGCGGCTCGACATCGCCCCGGCGTAGCACGGTGAGCACGATGCTTGTGTCGGGCTCGCCGCGCGCGTGCTGGATCGCCTGTTCCAGCGTCAGGCCGGTGACGCTGACTTCGCCGAGCCGGGTGATGAGGTCGCCAGGCTGCAGGCCAGCGCGCCAGGCCGGTGTATCCTCGAACGCCGAGATTACCTTGACGGCGCCGCCCTCCATGCCAACCTCGATGCCGAGGCCGCCGAATCTGCCCACGGTATCCTGCCGCAGCTCTTGGTAGGCTTCCGGGTCCAGATACTCGGAGTAACGGTCCAGGCCCTGGATCATGCCGCTGATCGCGTCTCCGACCAGCTTCTTCTCGTCGAGCGGGCCGGCATAGCGGGCCTTGATCTGCTCGAAAACTTCGGCGAACGCGTCCAGAGCATCGCCCTGTGCGGTTTCATTCGCGCCGGCGTCCGGGCCGAAATGGGTAAGCGCGGCAAACAGGACACCGAGCAGAAGGCCTTTCGCCCCTCCCCAGGACCGATTCGTGCTCAAATCGCGCGCAACGCGCCGCTGCGGTCTACCCACCCGGTTCATGGTCCGATTCAACTTGAACCTCCCACCCAGACGCACACTCCGTATTCTACGGCAAACCCTGGCCGGGCTTAAGAGCACACCCTTCAGACGATGCCCGCTGTTGCTGCTGTGAAACGCATCGGACTGAGCGCTGCCTTTTGAATCTTGTGGAATTGGCGGGTCAAACGCGTGGGAAAATCGCAACCAATCGCCCGGGGAGGAAGAAACCATGAAATGGACGACCCTAGTTGTTGCGCTCGGCGCACTGCTGAGCATCGGCTCCGCCTACGTGTTGACGGTGGCGTACACCACGGAAGGCCCGATGATGAGGGATGCGCGGCTTGCAAAGTTCATCGGCCCGCAGATTGGCGGCCCGATCGCGGCGCTTCCTGACCTGGAAAAAGGCGGCACGCATCGG
>JBOIFZ010000009.1:0-14986 GCA_050741735.1 Burkholderiales bacterium | reverse complement strand
TTGACGAAGTCGCGCAGCCGGAACCCGAGCAGCCACAGGCTGCCGAGATAGACGCCGGCACCCAGCACGACCAGTATCGCCAGCCGCGCAACGCGCACCCACGCCGGATCGAGGAGCCATGAGCTTTCCGCGCCCATCGCCAGCCACAGCGCCGTGCTCATCAGAAACAGCGCCGCGGCAATCCTGGTAAGAAACCCGGGCCATCCGGGCTGGGGCTGGAAGATGGCGTGCTGGCGTAACTTGTAGAACAGCAGGCTGGCGTTGATGCAGGCGCCCAGCGAGATGGCGAGCGCGAGCCCGGCGTGCCGGAGCTGCCAGATGAACGCGAGGTTCATGAACTGGGTCGCCACCAGCGTGATCAGCGCGATCTTTACCGGCGTCCTGATGTTCTGGCGCGCATAGAAAGCCGGGGCCAGGACTTTTACCAGGATCAGGCCCAGCAAGCCGATGCTGTAGGCCGCCAGCGCCTGCCGGGTCATCATTGCATCCTGCGAGGTGAAAGCGCCGTGATGAAACAGCGTCGAGATCAGCGGCACCGCCAGCAGCGCCAGCGCCGCCGCGCACGGAAGCGCGAGAACAAACGTCAGCCGCAATCCCCAGTCGAGCAACCGCGAATACTCTTCGGTGGTCTTGTCGGCAAAACTCTTGGTCAGGCTCGGCAGCAGGATGGTGCCCAACGCCACCCCCAGCAGTCCGGTCGGGAATTCCATCAGCCGGTCGGCGTAGTAGAGCCATGACACGCTGCCGGTGACCAGGAAAGAAGCGAAGATCGTGTTGATCAGCAGGCTTATTTGCCCGACGGACACGCCGAACACGGCCGGACCCATGAGTCTGAGGACCCGCCACACGCCGGGATCCCTCAGCTCCAGCCTGAAGCGCGGCAGCATGCCGATCCTGGCCAGGAAGGGAAGCTGGAACGCGAGTTGAAGAACACCGCCTGCAAACACCGCCCAGGCCAGCGCTCTAACCGGCGGATCGAAGTACGGTGCGAGCCAGAGCGCGAAGACGATGAAGGCGACGTTGAGCAGCGTCGGCGTAAATGCCGGAACCGAGAACCTGCTCCAGGTATTCAGGATTCCGCCGGCGAGCGACGTGAGCGAAATGAAAAGAATGTAGGGAAAGGTAATGCGCAGCAGCTCGACGGTAACCTGGAACTTGTCCGGCGAAGCCGTGAAGCCGGGTGCAGTGACGTAGATGATCCATGGTGCCGCAATCACACCGAGTGCGGAAACAACAATGAGCGCCAGGGCCAGCAGCGTGGCAACGTG
This sequence comes from Burkholderiales bacterium, assembly GCA_050741735.1. GTDB lineage: Bacteria > Pseudomonadota > Gammaproteobacteria > Burkholderiales > JACQAP01 > JACQAP01. The sequence continues at coordinate 13,718 of JBOIFZ010000009.1, read as the reverse complement.
GTCCACCAGTGCGCGGGTCTCGACTGGCGTGCGGGTGTTGCGGTACTCGCCCAGGATGGGCACGAAGGCCTGCGAGAACGCCCCCTCGGCGAACAACCGGCGCAACAGGTTGGGAAGGCGAAACGCGACGAAGAAGGCGTCGGTATAGAGTCCTGCGCCAAAAGTGCGGGCGATGACGGCATCGCGAACGAACCCGAGTATGCGCGACAGCAGCGTCATGCTGCTGACGGTGGCTAGCGCCTTGAGCAGGTTCATTGTTTAGGGAAGCTCTGACCAAGTTCCATATGCGCGACCGAGGCGATTCGGGTCGAGGGCACGACGGCGAGGACGCCGTGTAGCTGGGCGGCTGTGACTCGTTAGCGGTACGCCCGTTTGCGGGAGCAGCCGTATAAGCGCTCCGTTCACAATGACTGACACAGCCTCCATGCGCTCCTACCCGCCCCGAGGCTACGCCCGCCGAGTCCGGAGCGCACATAAGGAGGAGCCGACACAGAGCGCCCGCTCAGGGCGGAGCAGGTTCCAAGCGTTGTGTGCTTGGATGCGACCCCAGAGCGGGATGCATCGTGGCGAATATGCGCGTGCTTGTGCGTGCCTCCGCGGTCACATCCCCGGAGGGGCCCCTGTTCCGCGCTGCGGCACGCGGCCCGAATCGCCCGGTCCCTCGAAAGAGTCGAAATGTCATTGGGTTGTGCCAGGTGCGGCGCCTGCGTTGTTACGCTCCTTGTTGGGGCTTCAGCCGCAACTGCAAAGCGACGCCTAGCAGTCATCCGCACTTGGCGCAACGCGCGTCGTAGAACTTGGTCAGAGCTTCCCTAAGTCGTGTCGGTTGGAAACTGCCGCCTGCGCCGGCATTGTAACCGAGCGGTGGTATCACGCCCGCCACTAGGGACACCTCAACAGTCCGGAGGGAGGCCCGTCGCGGACGGGGGCCTGGCCGCGGAGCACGACCCCGGCTGGGTCCGCCGGGGCCGGGATTGCAGGTTGCCAACAGCCTGTCGAGCCAGTACCATAGCGCACTTTTTCGCATGCCCCCCGGTTAAGGAAGATCTAATGGCCAACATCGCGTCAGCCAAGAAACGTGCGCGCCAGGCGCAAAAACGCCGCGCCCATAATGTCGGTCAGCGCACCGAACTGCGTTCCGCCATCAAGAACGTGAGGAAGGCGATCGCCGCAGGCGACAAGAAGGCCGCCCAGGCGCAGTTTCAGCAAGCGCAGAGCCGGATCGATTCGATCGCCGACAAGAGAATCGTTCACAAGAACACGGTTTCGCGTCAGAAGAGCCGCCTTGCCGCAGCGATCAAGGCGATGGCCTGATCCGCAAGCAACGCAAAAACAAAAGGCCCGCAGCAGCGTTGCGGGCCTTTTGTTTTGTGTCGGTGACTCATGCGGTCCCAGGGAAGCTCTGTCCGCAGCGGGTAATGCCGATAATGACGATTTCCAGGTGTGAGCCGGACATGATGCGGATGCTCGAAAGTTGCGCCCAGTTTACCCGAGATTATTGCATCGCAGCAACGATGCAACGAGGCCGTCGAACACTACTTATCTAATTGTTCATAAACATGTAAATTCCTTTCCGCGCGCTTGCCTTAACACCTTGTGGAAGTGCAGTGAACAAAACCGGGGGAAACTGTTCACCGCGCCGGCGCGCGGCCGACCCGCCGTCGACGCCAACACGTCTTGGTGGGTATCGTTGTTGCAATAGCGCAGATTGCGGAGGCGCCTTCGCAGACTGGATTCGGATTCCACCTTCGACTGCAGCCGGTCGAGTGAATCGAACGCGGGCACCATTACCCAAAGGGTGCCGCAAGAAAGGCACGTGTTCAGCAGCGGTCGCGCGGGGCCGAACGCGGCTGAAAACGCTTGCATCCAGATACCGAATCGGATAAATATAGCGGCTGAAAACCCCAACATTTTCAACAACACACACGGCGGCTTTTTGCCGCCGTGTGCTTTTTCTGAGCGGGCAAAAACACCCGGGCGGGTCAGACCATGCAACACCTGATGAACACCTACGGCAGGCAGGCCGTTGCGTTCTCGCGCGGCGAGGGTTCCTGGCTCTGGGATCTGGAAGGCAAGCGCTATCTCGATTGCCTGTGCAGCATCGCGGTCTCGGGCATCGGACATGCGCATCCCCGCCTGACCGCGGCTATCCGGGAACAGGTCGGGCGCCTCATCCATGTCTCCAATCTCTACCGGATTCCCGAGCAGGAGCTGCTCGCATCCCGGCTGTGCGCCCTCGCGGGGATGGACAAGGTGTTCTTCTGCAATTCCGGATGCGAGGCCAACGAAGCGGCGATCAAGCTTGCGCGCCTTCACGGTCATCACAAGGACATCGAGTCGCCCGCGATCATCGTCATGGAAAAGGCCTTCCATGGCCGCACCATCGCCACGCTTTCCGCCACCGGCAGTCGCAAGGTACAGGCCGGCTTCGAACCGCTGCTCAGCGGCTTCGTGCGTGTGCCGTTCAATGACCCGCCGGCGCTCGACCAGGTGGCGGCGCTCAATCCCAATGTCGTCGCCGTGCTGGTGGAGCCGGTGCAAGGCGAAGGCGGGATCAATGTTCCCGACGACGGTTATCTTGCGCATCTTCGCAAGGTCTGCGACGCAAAAGGCTGGCTGTTGATGCTCGACGAGGTGCAGAGCGGCATGGCGCGCACCGGCAGATGGTTCGCCTATCAGCACACCGGCATCAAGCCCGACGTCATCACGCTCGCCAAGGGACTGGCAAACGGCTTTCCGATCGGCGCATGCCTGGCGAGCGGCGCGGCGGCGGATGTCTTCACGCCGGGCAAGCACGGCTCGACCTTCGGCGGTAATCCTCTGGCCTGCGTAGCGGCGCTGGCCACGCTCGCCGTCATCGAAGACGAGGGCCTCGCGGCGCGTGCCGGCAAGCTCGGCGACATCATCCGCGAAGGCATCGCCGCAAAGCTCGCGGGCATGTCCGGCGTCAAGGATATCCGCGGCAGGGGACTGATGGTCGGGATCGAGCTCGATCGTCCCTGCGGCGATCTGGTCGAGCGCGGTCTCGACGCCGGCCTGCTGATCAACGTCACCGCCGACACCGTGGTGCGGCTGCTGCCGCCGCTCAACATGAAGGACGCGGAAGTGCAATTGCTGATCGACGGCGTGAGCAGCGTCATCAGGACCTTTCTGACCACCAGCAAGGCCGACGCCGCCGTAACCCACTGACGGACCATTTCATGCCGTCTCCGAAGCACTTTCTGCAGTTCAAGGACCTCGGGCGGGACGAGCTCGAATACCTGTTCGGGCGCACGCTCTGGATCAAGCAGCAGTTCAAGGCCTACCGGCCGCACCACCCGCTGTTCGATCGCACGCTGGTGATGATTTTCGAGAAGCAGAGCACGCGCACCCGGCTGTCGTTCGAGGCCGGCATGCACCAGCTCGGCGGCTCGGCGATTTTCCTCAGCACCCGCGATTCGCAGCTCGGCCGCGGCGAACCGGTGGAAGACGCGGCCCAGGTGATCTCGCGCATGTGCGATATCGTGATGGTCCGCACCTTCGAGCAGGAGATCATCGAGCGTTTCGCCGCACACTCGCGCGTACCGGTGATCAACGGGCTGACCAACGAATACCACCCCTGCCAGATCCTTGCGGATATCTACACCTTTATCGAGCGGCGCGGGCCGATCGGCGGCAAGACGGTGGCGTGGATTGGGGACTCGAACAACGTCTGCAACACCTGGCTGCAGGCTGCCGAGGTATTGGGGTTCAACGTACATGTTTCCACCCCGCCCGACTACGAAGTCGAGCCGGAACGCGCCGGGCTCTACGGCACCGATCACTACGAGGAGTTCGACGACCCCATGGAAGCGGCGCGCGGCGCCGACCTGGTGACCACCGACGTGTGGACCAGCATGGGCTTCGAGGCGGAGAACGAAGAGCGCAAGCGCGATTTCGAGGATTGGCAGGTGGATGCGGAAATGATGCGGCTTGCCAGCCCCGATGCCTTGTTCATGCACTGCCTGCCCGCCCATCGAACAGAGGAAGTCGCCGCCGAGGTGATCGACGGCCCACAAAGCGTGGTGTGGGAGGAAGCTGAGAACCGCTTACATACCCAGAAGGCATTAATGGAATACCTGCTACTGGGTCGCATGGAAGAAAATCGGAAATCAAAATAAACAGAATGGTTGTTGGCAGTAGCTAGGCACAGGCGGTCGCGGCGCGCAGAGGCGTCGCGATCCGGAATAACGCACACTCTTAGGAGCCAAACATGATCGACAGAATCGTCATAACCCGCATTTTTCCGCTTCTTTCACTGCTGCTTTGCGCCTTCGGTGCGTTGGCCGCCGGCGACGAGGACGTCGCCTGGATCGCCGATGGCCGCGGCTGCAAGGTCGCCAACCCGTTCCCGCAGCCGGACGAAACCATCAAATGGAGCGGTTCCTGCAAGAACGGCCTGGCTGACGGCAAAGGCGTCCTGGAATGGTTCGTCAACGGCAAACCCCTCGATCGCTACGAAGGCACGCTCCAGCAAGGCTGGGCCGAGGGCAAGGGAACGCTGCTGCGCGAAGGCGGCCGATACGTCGGCGACTGGAAGCGCAGCCTCCAGAATGGCAACGGCCGTTTCGACGCGCCCGACGGCAGCTGGTACGACGGCGAGTGGAAGGATGGCCAGCCGCACGGGCACGGACAGTTCCAGACGCCGGACGGACGCCTGTTCACCGGCACCTGGGAGAACGGTGTGTACGAAGGCGATATGGAAGACGATCCCAACAGGACTTGAGAAAGACCAGAGATCTCGTGAAGAAGAAAGCAGCAACAAAACCCATCAGAAAAGTCGTGCTCGCCTACTCCGGCGGGCTGGACACGTCGGTTATCCTGAAGTGGCTGCAGGACACCTACGGCTGCGAAGTCGTCACGTTCACCGCCGACATCGGCCAGGGCGAGGAGTTGGAGCCGGCACGCCGAAAAGCCCGGAAGTTCGGCGTCAAGCAGATCTTCGTCGAAGACCTGCGCGAAGAATTCGTTCGCGATTTCGTCTTCCCGATGTTCCGCGCCAACGCCGTGTACGAGGGCGAATACCTGCTCGGCACCTCGATCGCGCGCCCGCTGATCGCCAAGCACCTGGTCGAGATCGCGCGCAAGACCGGCGCAGACGCGATCTCCCACGGCGCCACCGGCAAGGGCAACGACCAGGTGCGTTTCGAACTCGGCGCCTACGCGTTGATGCCGGATGTCAAAGTGATCGCTCCGTGGCGCGAATGGGACCTGCTGTCGCGGGACAAGCTGCTGGCGTATGCCGACAAGCATGGTATCCCGGTGGATTTCAAGAAGAGGAAAGGCGGCGGCGCCCCTTATTCGATGGACGCCAACCTGCTGCACATTTCCTACGAAGGCGGGATTCTCGAGGACCCGGACTTCGAGCCCGAAGAATCGATGTGGCGCGTCACCGTCTCGCCTGGGAAGGCGCCGAACCGGCCCGAATACGTGGAGCTGACCTACCGCAGGGGCGACATCGTTGCCGTGAACGGGAGCACGATGACACCGGCGCAGGTGCTTACCAAGCTCAACCAGGTCGGCGGCAAACACGGCATCGGCCGACTCGACATCGTGGAAAACCGCTATGTGGGCATGAAGTCGCGCGGCTGCTACGAGACCCCGGGCGGTACCATCATGCTGAGGGCCCACCGTGCGATCGAATCGATCACGCTGGATCGGGAAGTGCTCGCGTTGAAGGACGACCTGATGCCCCGTTATGCGCGCATGATCTACAACGGCTACTGGTTCAGCCCGGAGCGCGTGCTACTGCAATCGCTGATCGACCACTCGCAATTTGCCGTGAACGGCACGGTGCGGTTCAAGCTATACAAGGGGACGGTATTGGTCGTCGGGCGCGCCTCGAAGACGGATTCCCTGTTCGACTCGAGGATCGCCACTTTCGATGACGACAAGGGTGCCTATAATCAGGCCGATGCGGCCGGCTTTATCCGGCTGAACGCGCTCCGCCTGCGCATCGCAGCCAGGCGCAGTAACAGGAAATAGCGGCTGGCCGGGCCACCGCGGGACGCCGTTCGGCGGGAGCCCGAAGAAACACCCAGTCGGGAGGGAAACATAATGCCCAGTTTCGACATCATTTCCGAGGTTAACCAGGTCGAGCTGACGAACGCCATCGACCAGACCAACAAGGAAGTTTCCAATCGTTTCGACTTCAAGGGGTCGGACGCCCGCGTCGAGCTCGCCGACAAGACACTGACCGTGTTTGCCGACGATGAATTCAAGATCGCGCAGGTCTATGACGTGCTGATCGCCAAAATGGCCAAGCGCAACGTGGACGTACGCGCTCTGCAACGCGCCAAGTCCGAGAAAATCGGAGGCGACAAAATGAAGCAGGTGATCACCGTCAGAGTCGGCGTGGACCAGGAACTCGGCAAGAAGATCCAGAAGTTGGTCAAGGACAGCAAGCTCAAGATTCAGGCCAGCATCCAGGGAGACGTGGTGCGCATCTCCGGTGCCAAGCGTGACGATCTTCAGCAGGTGATCACGATGATGAAGAAGAACGTGACGGACTATCCGCTGCAGTTCGCCAATTTCCGCAATTGAATAAGCCGTTCGACGCAAAGAACGCAAAGGGAAAGGAAAGACGCAAAGAAGAGCAACTACGAGGCCGGATTTTCGTAACGAATTCCCTTGCGCCCTTTCTTGCTCTTCTTCGCGCCCTTTGCGTCAACGCTCTGGTCGCCGGCCATCGGCCGGCTGGATCGCATTCAACACACAGAACGCACCAAGCGCCCCTTACGCCTTCAGTCCCTTGACCCACTGATCGTAGAGCCGGCCCGCCACGCGGCGCAGGGCCGCCAGCTTCTCATGCATCCCGTGCTGCATGCGTTGCGGCGACTGCACCGCCGGACCGCCGCTTTTCGCGATCTCGTCCGCCCCGGTCTCGCACCAGCTTTTCACCAGTTCCTCGGTCATTTCCACGTGGCACTGCATGCCCAGGCTGTTGCCGGTCACGAAGCCCTGGTTCTCGCAGTAGCGGTTGCCCATGATGCACACCGCGCCTTGCGGAATGGTGAATGTTTCGCCGTGCCAGTGAAACGATTCGAAGCGTTCGATGCCGGGTCCGAACCACTGCCTCGCGACCGGATTGTCGGCGATCAGGACTTCGCCCCAGCCGATCTCGTTGACCGGATTGCGGCCGACCGTGCCACCCAATGCCTTCGACATCAACTGTCCGCCGAGGCAATGACCGAGGACGGGAACATCGCGGTCAATCCCCTGGCGGATGAGCTGCAACACTGGCGCGATCCAGGGTAAATCGTCGTTCACGCTCATCGGCCCGCCCATGAACACCAGGCCGCCGAATCGCTCCGGATCCTGCGGAATCGCTTCGCCCTGATCCACTGCTATCAGGCGCCAGGGGATGCCCCGCGAGTCCAGATACGTGGCAAAATAACCCGGCCCTTCCGTGAGCGAGTGGCGGAAAATCGCAACAGGTTTCATCAGGCGAGGAATTCCCATGCGGTCCAAGGCCGCGAATGTTACTGCAATTATTGTTGCCCTCCTAACCTGCCCGGCAGCCGCGCAGGAAGTGAGAGTGCAGGCGCTGTTCGAAGGCAAGGCCCTGCTGGCGGTGGACGGCGGAAAGCCGCGCACCGTTCGTGCCGGGGAAACCTACGCCGGCGTCAAGCTCATCAGCGCCAACAGCGAGGAAGCCGTTGTTTCCGTCAACGGCAAGCGCCAGCGGCTGAAACTCGGCGAAGGCATCTACAGCACCGCATCGGTACCAAGCGGGCATGTTACGGTCACGCTGAATTCGGACGGGAGCGGACATTTCGTCACCAGCGGCAGCATCAACGGGGCGGCAATGAAATTCCTGGTCGACACCGGCGCCACCATGGTGTCGATGGGACTGGAGGACGCCCGCCGCGCCGGGGTCAACTACCTCGCGGGAACGCGCGGCCACTCGCAGACCGCAAACGGAATTACGCCGGTCTACAAGGTAAAACTAAGCAGCGTGAGGCTGGGAGACATCACGCTCAACGACGTCGATGGCGTGGTTCACGAAAACAACTCGCTTCCGGTCGTGCTGCTCGGAATGAGTTTTCTTGGGCAACTGGAAATGCGCCGCGAAGGCAAGAGCCTGACGCTGACCAAGCGCTACTGACTCTGCGCCCGTTCACACCGGGCACCCGGCCCTCCCGCACGCAATTCCGCCATCTGCCAGTCTCTGCGCGCCTGAATCCTTCAGGCCACGAACAACAAACGATCGCGGAGGGATGATGATCTACGAACTGCGCATTTATCGCGCCTGCCCGGGCAAACTGCCGGCCCTGAACGCACGTTTTTCCAATCACACCCTGAAAATGTGGGAGCGCTTCGGCATCCGCCAGGTCGGTTTCTGGACCACTGCCATCGGGGAAAGCAACAACGACCTGTACTACATCCTGGAGTGGGAGAACCTGGCCGAGCGCGAGCAGAAGTGGAACGCCTTTGTCACCCATCCCGACTGGCTGGCGATCCGTGCCGAGACCGAAAAGGACGGGCAGCTGGTGAACCACATCACCAACATGATCCTGACGCCGACGGCATACTCGAAAATGCGCTAGCACCACCTCTCCCCTTCCCTCTCCCCCTGAAGGCGGAGAGGGTGAAAGGTCAAAAGCGAAAAGCAGAGTCGTTCTCTCCGGGATACGACGTCGAAGCGATCAGCAAATTTCCCGCGGGACTCCGTCTGGAACTAGGGCTTTGACGGCCTTTGGGGTTTGAGTAAAATGCACCGACAGGGCCGCATATCGCGGCCCGTTTTTTCCAGCAGCGCAGGCGCTCATCATGGACGAGAAACTCGTATACAACGTCAACGTCACGGCCCAGGACGTCCTCCCCACCCCGGAGGAAATCAAGCGCCGCGTACCCTTGACCGAGAAGGCGGAAACGACCGTCCTGGATGGCCGGCACGCGCTCGAACGCATCCTCGACCGCAAGGATCACCGGTTGATGGTCGTGGTCGGTCCGTGCTCGATCCACGACCCGGTGGCGGCGCTGGATTACGCCCGGCGGCTGAAGGGGATCGCCGATGAAGTCGGCGATACGCTGTTCATCGTGATGCGCGTCTATTTCGAAAAGCCGCGCACCACCACGGGCTGGAAAGGCCTGATCAACGACCCGCGCATGAACGACTCCTTCCATATCGAGGAAGGACTGCAACTCGCCCGCAAGGTACTGCGCGACATCAACGAGCTGGGGCTTCCTGCCGGAACCGAGGCCCTCGATCCGATCAGCCCGCAATATCTCGGCGACCTGGTGACCTGGAGCGCAATCGGCGCGCGCACCACCGAGTCGCAGACGCACCGCGAGATGGCGAGCGGCCTGTCAACGCCGGTCGGCTTCAAAAACGGCACCGACGGCGGGCTGCAGGTGGCGATCAACGCGCTGTTGTCAGTGTCGCGGCCGCACAGTTTCCTCGGCATCAACCAGGGCGGCCAGGTTTCGGTGATCCGCACCAAGGGCAACGGCTACGGCCACATCGTCCTGCGCGGCGGCGCCCATGGTCCGAACTACGACTCGGTGACGATCGCGGTGGTGGAAAAGGAACTTGCGAAAAACAAGCTGCCCGCCAACATGGTGGTCGACTGCAGCCACGCCAACTCCAACAAGGACCACAACCTGCAGCCGCTGGTGGCCAGCGACTGCGCCCACCAGATCATGGAAGGCAACCGGTCCATCGTCGGCGTGATGCTGGAGAGCAATATCAACGCCGGCAACCAGTCGATTCCGGCCGACCTGAAACTGCTCAAGTACGGCGTTTCCGTCACCGACGCCTGCATCGACTGGCCGACCACCGAGAAGCTGCTGCGCGAGACCCGGCAGAAACTGAAGGACGCGCTCCCAAAACGGGTTCCGAGAACTGCAGAAATCAGAAAGCTCAGCGGCTGACTACCGTCGGTCGATCGCCGTAATCGGGCGGACCACCTCAGCCCCCGGACGCGCGGACACGTTAGTGATGAAATCACCCGTTTGCGGGTAGCGCGCCAAGCTCCGTCTCCCGCCCCAAGGTCAACCCCCGTTCGCCGTGTCGACGGAGTTCCTCCCCGGGGCGGAGAAGGTGCGCTGCGCGGGCCTGTGGTGGCGCTGATTTTCAAGCTCCCTCTCCGCTTCGAGGGGGCGAGGCGGTGGTCGGCCAGTCCGAGAACGGGAAAGGTTTTTTCTCGGTGTTGTATGTCAGGTACGCCCACAGGCCATACACGTAGACCGATAGCTGCTTGCCGAATTTCAGCGCGCGTTCGTTGGGACTGCCCGTTACCAGCGTAGCGACGATCTGGAACAAGACCACGACCCACATGACGAACTCGGCTGCCTTGAACAGAACGGCGAAAACGACCATGTACAACAGCCGTACCCATCGTGAAGAGTCGTCCACCTGCTGTACCGAATTTTCCATTTCCTCTCCTTCTCCATGCGCGGCTGTTGAGACCGGACCCCCATAGTTGATGAGATCATCACCCGGGATTCAATCTACTTCTTCGGGCCACGGGGCTTGTGCATTGCGAAGCTGTGCCGACTTGCCGCCTATGTACATGTGATATCTCTACATTGGTGTCTCGTTTCCGCTATCGGATTTCAGCCCCCTCTCCGAATCTTGATCTTTCCTCCCTCTCCACAAGTGGAGAGGGGCGGGGTGAGGCGCGGGGAGAGCGCGGGCATGTGAGACGGGTCTTACCTTATCGCAATCGGCGCCACCGTCGAACCGGTTCCGCCCTTGATCTTGAGCGGCTGCACCACGAACGCAAACTCGTAGGCCTTCTTCGCCGCCAGTTCGTCGAGCTTCATGTTCTCGAGCAAAAAGATGCCATAGACGGCAAGCGCGAGCTGGTGGATCGGCAGGTTGATACTCTTGTCGGGATTCGGCACGACCTCGACCGGGAAGGTATCCGCGCCGAACAGGATCGGATCCTGTTTCGCCAGCCACTCCGCCGCCGGCACGCCGATTCCCGGGCTACCGCTGTTGTACTTGGCGTTGTCCACGCCCCACAGCTTGCCCCAGCCGGTGTGGATCAGCACCGCGTCGCCCTTCTGCAGCGTCACGCCCTGCTTCTTCAGCGTCGCCTGCAGGTCATCGACCGTGATCTCGTAGCTCAGCGGCAGCATGTCCACGCCTTTGGATGCGGCCACGTCGATCAGGACGCCGCGCGTATAGATCGCGCCGATCTTGTCGACGCCGAGCTTGGTGAAACCGTTGCGGGAAGTGATCTCGTCGGTCTTGAAACAGTTGTAGTGGCTGTTGTCGATGCTCTGGTGAGAGAACATGTCGAACTGGGTGCCGACCTGGCCGAGTTCGGTGATGACCAATTCCTCGTTGGTGTAGCGTTTGTTGGTCCCCATCGGACCGCCGGTGCGCTTGGTATGGATGTCGAAACGGCGCGTGCCGAAGAACGGCATGTCCATCGCCAGGACGCGTCCGAGTTCGACCACTTCACCCGTCTTGATGAGCCGCGAAGCACGCAGCACCAGTTCCGGGCTCATGAGATTCGCCGCTCCGCGCTCGTCGCCCGCGCCCCATTTCGAAGGACAGCGCGCCTCGGGCGCCGGCGGGCTCCAGGTCTGCGCGGTTGCGGTAGCCGGACAAAGCACCAGCAGCGCTGCTGTTGCGGCAAGAATATTGGTTGTTTTCATTGCTCCTCCTTTGATGATTATTCTGTGACCTGGCTTACTTTTTTGACCTTGCCTAGCTTAACGTACCCGGGAGCTTTCCGTGAACGCGGGTTCACGCGCGCCGATCAGCAGCCAGGCAAACGCCAGCAACTGCAGTACCAACAGCGTTGCGAACGCGGCGCTGTAGCCGTCGGGATGATAGCGGCCGGGCGCGGCGGGCCACAAATTGACAATCGCGCCGAACGCCCACTGGCAGGCAAACGCCGCGAGAAAGACGAGCAGATTGAGCGCGGTATTGGCGCGCCCGGTCATCGAGACCGGAAAAGCCTGCGACAGGGTCGAGAAGGTGAGGCTGCCTGAGGTTCCGAACAGGCCGAAGGCCACCCATAACGCCGGTGCCCCCGAGGTTATGCCGAATGTAAGCAGCAACTGCACGCCGAGAAATACGGCGGTGCCGAACTTGAACAGCGCGAGCGGTGTCACCCCGCGGCGTGCGAGCCGCGATGCAGCGACGCCCCAGAACAGGAAACCCGCCGTGGTCGCCGCTGCCAGTGCAAGCAGACTGACCGCCAACTCGGGCCGGTCGAGTCCTGCCACATCGGCAAGCCACGGACCCGCCCAAAGCCCCTGCAGCGCCATATTGGTTGCCTGGAACAATGGCGAAACCGCAGCGACGCGCCAGAACACGGTACTGCCGAACACCCGTGCCACTCCCTGAAGCTGTTCGCGCAGGCTTTCGTTGCCGCCGGCAGCGGCACGCTCCGGGACCAGCAAGAAGATGGCGGCCGATGCGGCGAAAGTCAGCACCGCCATCGCCACGAATACGCCGCGCCAGTCGGTCAGTTGCAGCGCCGCTTCCACCGGTGCCGTGGCCGCCATTGCCCCGAGCCCGCCGCAAAACAGCGCCCAGCCCGTCATCGCCGGCAAACGTTGCAGCGGATACCACAGCGTAAACGCCTTGATGCTCGACATCAGGCAGGCCGACACCCCCAGACCGATCAGCGCGCGTCCCGCGAGCAGCGCAGGTGCGCCCTGGCTCAATGCGAAAACAAGCGCCCCCGAGGCGGCGGCCAGCAGCAGCGACGCGTTGGTGCGGCGCGGTCCGAAGCGGTCGAGCAAAATTCCCACCGGGATCTGGAACGCCGCAAAAGCAAGAAAGTAAACGCTGGTGAGCAGTCCGAGTTGCGCGGCGGAAAGCGTGAAATCGGCGGTCAGATCCGGCGCGATCACCGCGTTGATGCTGCGATAGACGTAGGAGAGAAAATAGGCCGCCGCAAAAGGCAGGAATACTGATAGTGCGACGCGCGCAGCGAGAGGCGGCGGCGCAGCCTGCGTACTGTCAGGGTTCATCCAACCCGCCGGATCGTGACCTTGTTGTACCCGATGAGCGAATTCAGGATGAAGCTGAACACCGAAACGAACAGCGCGACGAAGAACCCGGACCAGAACCCCGCGACGTAAAACCCGGGAACCAGCCAGGCCACAAACAACAGCATGAGCGCGTTGATCACCAGCACGAACAGGCCCAGCGTCACCACCGACAGCGGTAGCGTCAGGATCACCAGCAGCGGTTTCAGGAAGGTATTGACGATGCCGAGCAGCAGGCCGGCAATGAACAGCGACTCTGACGTCTGCAACGACATGCCATCGAACAGATCGTCGGCCACCCAAAGAGAAAGCGTATTCACGCCCCAGAAAATCAGAAAGCGGACCACGGGATTGGTGAGTTTCATGGCGGCGATAGTAGCACCACCTCTCCCCGGCCCTCTCCCCCTGAAGGCGGAGAGGGTGACAAACTCGAAATGAACGGTCGTAATCTGGGCAACTTCAAGTTTCCCCATATTCACTCTGCCCTTGTCCCCCCTTGCCTCGTCCTTCGAACCATTATGCGATCCTGTAAACTCCGCCGCGGCTTGTCCTTCATCCTTCCGCCTTCATCCTTGTCTATGACCACCCTTCCCCGCTCGATGTGGGTCCTGAGCGTGCTGCTCACGCTCGGCTGGGGACTGAACTGGCCGATGATGAAACTAACTTTGGCGGACATGCCGGTCTGGACTTTTCGCGGCCTGTGCGTCGCCTCGGGCGCCATCGGACTTTTCATCATTGCG
>JBOIFZ010000008.1:0-13090 GCA_050741735.1 Burkholderiales bacterium | reverse complement strand
GAAGGCGTCGCGGAACATCGGTTTTTCGGCGATCGACTCACCTCGCGCATTGATCGGCTTGATCCCGGAAAGATCCTTGGCCCAGCGCGGCACCAGGCCCCAGCTCGTCATCGCGGCGCGGCGCTGGCCGTCTTCGATGCGAACCACCGGCACCCGCACGGACGGCGCAATGTTGTAGCGCGGGTTCAGTTCCTGCGCAATGCGGCCGAAATCCGTCTGGAAGCTGGTCTTGAGCTTTATGGGCGGGCTGTTCAGGTCGTAGCGGCCGCACATGACGTTTTGTCTTCCTCCCGCCTTCGGCTTCGTAATAGACCATCACTTACCACGGAGGATTCCTTTCTACCAGCCGCAGTCCACATGTTACCCACACGAGAGCTCGAGGAATCACAAAGTATTCAGGGACCGTAAGCTTCCCTGGATTACTGCAACCGCGATTGCCGCGAAGCTCCGCGAACCTCGAAGCGTACCTGATCCACCGCAGTGCCGCTTTGGTCCAGCAGCGACAGTTCGTGGCTTCCGGACCGCGGCACCCAGAACATCGGCTCATCGGACACGCCGATCTCCTCGCCATCCAGGCGCCAGCGATAACCTGCCACTTGCGGCGAGATCACGAAGCGCACCCGCTGCACCGATTCCGGAATGTCCGGGTCAAGCGCGATGATGGTGCCGTTGCCCGGATAGGCGATGCCTGGATGGATTGCGGCGGCGTCTTTGGCGGCGATATGCGCGGTTTCGGTGCCGGCCAGAAACGCTTCCGTGCGCGCGGGCTCGACGTCCTGATCGTAGTGGATCTGCATCCGCACCACACCCTCCGGCGCATCCGGCGCAACCGAGGCGCCCCGGCGATGCACGTAGTTCACCATCTCCAGCCATACCGGCGCCGCGCCGGCCACGCCGGAAACATCGCGCATGGCGCTGCCGTCGAAGTTGCCCACCCACACGCCTATCGTGTAACGATCGGTGAAGCCGATGCACCAGTTGTCGCGCATGTCCTTGCTGGTGCCGGTCTTCACCGCCGCCCAGTGACGCGAGGACAACGGATTGTCCAGGCCGACAGTGTCGCTGCGTGCGAGCGGATCGGCACGCACGTCCGCGATGAGGTAGGACGCGGCAGGATCCAGCAGCGGTGTCGCGGCGGTCCTAGTCGCGCGCTGCAGCTTCAGCGGCGACCAGTGTCCGCCGTTGGCGAGCGCCCGGTACGCGTTGGCAAGCTGCCAAAGGCTGACCTCCGCCGAGCCAAGCGCCAGCGAATAGCCGTAGAAGTCTCCGTCCCCGGTGACCTCGTCGAAACCAAGAATCTTCAACCGCTCCACGAATTCGTCCGCGCCGACCAGCATGAGCGTGCGTACCGCCGGCACGTTGAGCGAGGATGCCAGTGCCGTGCGCACGCTGGTGAGCCCCTTGAAGTCGCGGTCGTAATTCTGCGGAACGTACAACCCGGTCGGCGTGATCAGGTTAACCGGCGAGTCGTCGATGAGGGACGCATTGGTGATCAGCCTGTCCTCGATGGCCATCTGATAGAGAAAAGGTTTGAGCGTCGAACCGGCCTGGCGCGCGGCGCGTACGCCGTCCACGTAGAACGCGCTGGCGCTGTTGCCGGCATTGCCGACGTAGGCCAGCACCTCTCCCGTCCTGTTGTCCACCACCAGCACTGCGCCGTCCGCGACGTGCTGCTCGGCCAGCGCAATGAGCTGCTGCTGCAGCATTTCGGCCGCAAAGGCCTGCAACCCCGCGTCCAGCGTGGTCTGTACCCGCGCTCGTTCCGCGGAAAGCAGTTCGCGTGCTATGTGCGGCGCAAGCGACGCGCGTGGGGCGATGTTCGGCGCGCCGGGTAATCCCGTCTGCGCCAGGATCTCGAGCTGCGGGCAGGCGATGTCGAGCTTCATGCTTCCCGCTAGTGCGCAGGCACGTCTCGCCGCCGTTTCCGGCTTGCTGTTCGGGCCGCGCAACAGTACCGCGAGCAGCAGCGACTCGCGCTCGTCGAGCCCGTCAGGGCTCTTGCCGAACAATCCCCGCGATGCCGCCGCAATCCCCTGCAATTCGCCGCGGAAAGTCGAGAGATTCAGGTAAGCCTCGAGGATCTGGCTTTTGCTCCAGACCTTTTCCAGTTCCTTTGCCGCCTTGATCTGGTCCCACTTCTGCGACACCGTGCGCTTCTCCCCGCTAGGGCGCAGCGCATCGTCCAGTTGCGCAGCCACTTGCATGGAAATGGTCGAGGCGCCGCGCGGCTGCGAGAACAGCAGCGTATCGAGTGCGGCGTCCGACAGCGCCAGCCAGTCCACGCCGCTGTGCTGGTAGAAGCGCTTGTCCTCGGCACGGATGATGGTGGCCAGCGCCGCGGGCGAAATTTCTGCGAGCGTGGTCCACTCCAGGCGCCGGCCGCGCTCGACCACCCGCAACTCATGGATCAGCACGCCGTGGCGGTCGAGCAGCATGCCTTCAGTGCTGGTCCAGCTCGTTCTGATTGTGTCGAAGTTGGGAATTTCGGCGAGCGCGGGCGTTGCGGCAATGGCGGTCGTGACTGCCGTGACTATCGTGACTATCGTAACGGTCGATCTCAAGCTCTGCAGGTACCTCGTGCGTGCAATGGCGGTCGTGAATACCGTGAATGTCGTGAATGCCGTTCTAAAGGCACGCGTCCGCCCTTTGTCACACCAGGCTGTTTGAGCTATGTCGGATTGCACGGCATCAACCTTGCTCATGGTCTTACGAGATTCACGATATTAGCTCAGGCATAACCTAAAGGTTAGCCTGCACTGAAACTTCCTTCGTCGTTTTCACGGCAGTCACGATCGTCACGTCGTCACGTCCGTCACGGCCTTCATGGATTCACCGTAACGGCACCATTCGGCAATTCGCCGAACATCTCCGGCGCATACATCGCCTCGACCCGCGTCGGCGGCAGTTCGAAGCGGCCGACGTTGTTCAGTCGCAAAGTGTACTCGACCACCCAGGAGCCCTTCGGGACAAAGCGATAGTAGGCACGGAAGGCATCGAAAGTCCGTTCCTCGAACGCCGGCCAGACGAAGCCGCGCCGCTGCTCGCCGGAGGACAGGATCTGCGAGTCCTTCGCCAGGCCGGTGCCGAGGATTGCCGAACCCGCAGCCACCGGGTCATCCACCACCACCCAGGCCATGTCGGACTGCGTTTCCAGTTCCAGCCGCACGCGCACCACATCGCCACGGTTGAACTGTCCGTGCTGCAGTCCTCCCGGTATCTTGGTCTCCACCGGCGTGACGGTCTTCACGATCCTGAACCCGCTGGACAGCGCCGATTTCAACGGGATCGCCGCGCGGCTCTGCACAGTGATCCACGGCTTGCCGGTGCCGGACTGGCTGACCGACAGCGCAGCCTCCGCCGGCGGCCACTTGAACTCCAGCACGCCCCCCTGTGCCTGCCTGCCCCAATCGAGCGTGTCCTGCTGCTCATTGAGCCGCGCCTGGGTCTGTCCCGTCACCGGTTCCGACTCAAATTTTGCCGAGAATTTTTCCATCGCCAGCACGCCCCAAGCATTGGCCACCGTGGTGTTCCAGCGGCCGCGATGCTGCCGGCCGAGCGCGCCGCGGGTGAGCCGCGGCATGTCCTCGCGCCACTGGTCGGCATCGAGGAAGGTGAGCAGCGTCCGGTTGGCATTCACGTCGGCGGAGATCATCAGCCACCACAGGTAGTCCATGCGCTCGGTGGAGAATCCCATGGCCGTGCCCTGGAAGTTGAGCCGCGAGCGCACGATCTGCTCGGCCTCGGCAAGGCGCTTGTCCCGATCTTTCAGCGCCTCGCCGCGCTTCAACACCCCGTACCAGTCGAGCACCGCCGATGTCGGCCACAGGTTCGGCTCCGCCGCGATCGAATCGAGCCAGTTCGGCTCGAGCGCCTGATAGCGCGACAAGGCTTCCAGCGCCGCCACCTTGCGAATCGTCAGGTCTGCGGTCGGCAACGGCGAATCGCGCCTGGCGCGGCCGGTGACGAAAGCGGTCAGCGCCTTCTGCATCCTGCCGCGCACGCCCTCGGGAACGCTCCAGCCGGATTCGTGCGCGATCGCCAGGACGTAAGCGGTCAGCGTATCGCTGCCCATACGTTCCAGCGCGAAATATTTGGCGAAGCCGTCCCTATCGAGGAACGAAGGCAAATCATCCATGGCCCGCAGCCACAGAGCCTGGTCGCGCAGCGCGACTGCGCGCGATATGCGCTGTTCGAGGCAGGTGTAGGTATACGCGCCCATGTATTCGCGCACGCCCGGCAGCGGGCCGGCGAGCTTCGGCGCCAGCACAACGCTCACGCCGCCGCGTTCGGGCAGCGCGTCATCCGGGATTCTCACCGCGAGTTCCAACGGCCGCTCGAGCTGGGTGAGCGTGGCCTGGAATGTGCGGACCGGTGTCGCGGCGATCACCTTCTGCGACACCTTGAGCCGGTCCGCAACCACCTTGCGCGATGCCGACAGCTCCGATGCGGTGACTTCCCAGCGCAAGACGTTGGCATTTACGGGGACCTTCGCCTCCCAGCCAATGTCGCGCGCCTCGCCGGCCGCAAGCGTCAAGCGCGAGGCCGGCAGCGCCTGGCCCTCCACGTTTGCGTTCACTTCCACGTCCATCACGCGCTCCGAGGCGTTGCGAACGGTGAAGCGCGAATCGAAACGGTCACCCTCGCGCACCAGCGGCGGCACGCCGGAGAGCAACATCAGGTCCTGCGCGGCGCGGACCGAAGTTTCGCCAGTGCCGAACAACCCGGTGCCGGACTCCGCGACCGCGATGATGCGAAACGATGTGAGCGAATCCTTGAGCGGTATGACCACCACCGCCCTGCCCTTGTCATCCAGCGGCACGCGCGCCTTCCACAGCAGCAGCGTGTCGAAAAGTTCCCGCGCGGTCTGGCGCCCGCCGCCGCCGCCCTGCGGCAACGCCTTGCGGCCGTAGTGGCGCTTGCCGATTACTTGCATGGACGCCGTCGAGGTATCCACCTCGATTCCGCGCGGCCGCATCATCGCATCCAGCAGTTTCCACGAGTCGTTGGGCAACAGCTCGAGCAGGCCTTCGTCGACTGCGGCAATCGCCACTTCGCCCGACTTCACCGGCACCCGCTTGCCGCCGACGCGCTGCGTCACCTGCACCGCGACCCGCGCCTTCTCGCGAACTTTGTACGCCGGTTTGCCGGCGCTGACGTTCACGTCCAGTTCGTGCGCCCGCCAGCCGACGCTGATCTCCGCCACGCCCATCTTGAAAGCCGGCTTGCCGAGGTCCACCAGTGCCGTCGGCTGCAGGTCCGCAATGCGCCCGCGCACCACCAGCACCGACACGAAGACATTGGGTGCGTAATTGCCCTTGATCGGAACCTTCACCACCGGCGCTGCTCCCGAGAGCGGCTGAACGAAGGATTCGACCACGCCCTCGCGCTCGATCGTGATCAACGCGGTGGCCCCCTGGAACGGCATGCGCACCTGCAACTGCGCGGTCTCGCCCGGTTCGTAGCGCTTGCGCTCGGGAATCACGTCGATGCGGTCATCGTTGCTCTGGTCGAACCACCACGCGTCCTTGCCCGCCACCCAGGCCGAGCCGTTGGCGTAGGCGAGGTTGCCGTCGCGGTCTTTCGTTTCCGCTGCCATGAGGATGTTGCCGGACACCGGCGGCTTCACCGCGCAGAACAGCCGCCCGCGCTCGTCGGTCTTGCCGGCGCAGGCAACATCGAGCTGTTTCACCTCGGCGCCGCTCTCGTATCCGTAGAAACCACCTACCAGGCGTTTTCTGTGGGTGAACATGTTACGCACGTAGAGTTGCACCTTGACCTGCTGATTCTTGACCGGCTTGCCGGCAAGGTCGAGCGCGATCACCTGGAACTTGAGCTGCTCCTGCGACAGCGCCCAGGAATCCGGCTTGATGCCGAGGATCACTTTCGACGGCCACAGCGCCACCCTTGCCGATGTGGTCAGCACCTCGCCGTTCGGGTCGGAGTATTCCATCTCGGCGTTCAACTCCTGCGGGCTGTCGCTGGCGGGCAGCCCCGGAAGGTTCACTCGCGCCGAGCCGGTGGCGTCGAGGTCGAGCGCAATCAACTTGAGCGGCCGCACACCGCTACCCGGCACCGCCGGGGCCGGCACGTCAGCGTCCTCGAGTTCGTACTCGCCGGCGAACCACTGGTAGCCGCCCTGCTGCTCGATGCCGGCGACCACCTTGCCGTTGGCGAAGGTAAGGCCTTCATAGTCGCGGAAGCTCACCATCTTCGGGCGCACCACCGCGCGCACTTTCACCGGCGCGTAGCCGGCGCCGCCGCCGGAGAGATAGCGCAGGCTCAGGTCCAGGTTCACGCTTTCCGGATTC
Source organism: Burkholderiales bacterium (assembly GCA_050741735.1). Classification (GTDB taxonomy): domain Bacteria; phylum Pseudomonadota; class Gammaproteobacteria; order Burkholderiales; family JACQAP01; genus JACQAP01. The sequence continues at coordinate 6,782 of JBOIFZ010000008.1, read as the reverse complement.
ACCGGCGGCGCTTTCGGTCCGGATATCTCCGCCTTCAGCAGCGGCACGCGGAATTCCTCGATGCGGAAACTGCCCGAAGTGCGGGTGTTGCCGCGCGAACCCGGCTGTGCGTCCAGCGTGTCGGTCATCATCACCAAGTAGCTGCCTTTTTTTGCGCCTTCGGGGATTTTCCACACGGTCTCGGCGCTGTTGCGCGCGTCCCAGGTCAGAGGCACCTCGTATTTCTCATCCGAGCCCTGGTGCTGGATCACGACTTTCTTCGGCAGGCCGTCCACCGGAACGAACGCGAAACCCTTGGCACCGTGCCTGCGATAGAAGTGCTTCATGCTCACGGCCTCGCCGGCACGCAGCAACGTGCGGTCGAATACCGTGGTGGCGATATACGGGCCGGCGAAACTTCCGCCGCGCAGGTTGAAGCGCCAACGCGATATGCCCTCGTTCCATTCCGACAGGACGAACGAAAGGTCATCGCCCGCGCGCGCGGAGGCCAGCAGTTGCCTGTCATAGCCGTTCAGGCAGGCCGGGAGGCGTTCGCGCCCGGGCAATACCGCCGCAATACGGACACGGCCCTGCGCGTCGGTCTGCCCGCGGTAATAAACCTTGCCGCTGCAATCCTGGATCGCCACCTGCGCCTTGGGCACCGGCACGCCGGTATCCAGCGTGGTCACCCACACCAGCGAAATCTCGCGGCCCCACTTGAAATGCACCGCAAGATTGGTCACCAGCGCCGCCGACTGCACGTAGTAAGGCTTGTTGCGCGCCTTCAGCAATGCCGCGCCGAGCCGCGGGCTCGCCAGTTCGACCACGTAGAACCCGGGTCTCTTCAGCGGAATGCCGACCACTTCGAAGGCGCGCGCACCCTGCGGCTTGGGCACGTTCATGCGGCGGACGCGGTCGCGCTCCGTGAATATTGACGACTGCCCCACCTGGTATTCGAGCACCTGCTCCTGCTTCTTTTCGTCGTATCCCCAACGATCGTGTTCCATTTGCCCAAGGCGCTTCATCCACTCCAGCATCGCCATCACGTCGCCGTCTGCCACGTGCGAATAACTGCCGGGCACGGTGCCGGCCTCGTCGTGCTTGGGCTCGTCGAGTTTTTCCTTCGGCTGGTTGATCGCCTGATCGGCGCGGTCGGCGGCCTCCGCGGCAAGGTCATCCTGCTTGCCGGCCTTGATCATGCGCGTCTCGACCAGCGCTTCCAGGTTGCGCAGGGTCACCGGCATCATGCCGTCGCCCTTGAGTTCGATGATGCCGAAGCGCGCCGGGAATTTGGCCAGCGGCGGGTACTCGTCGGTGCGCACTTGCAGCGGAAAACGCTTCTGATTGGCGAGCTTGCGCCCGGCGTCGTCGGTCACGTCCAGGGGCATCTCCAGCGTGAATTGCGCGCGCTCGGGAAACGGTCCGGTGAAACTCACTTCCTCGACGAACTCGGCGGCGTTGCGCGCATCCGGCAGCTCGGCCGGGTAGGCCTTGCCGGCCGCGGTCTTGAGTGTGATTCTCGCGGCCGTAGATCTCGCAACCGGCGCGGTGAACGAAAGCCGCATCGGCATGATCGGAAGGCACTGCGCATCCTTGTTCACCCGATCGCAGGAGAATCGGGCCTGGAAGGTATCGCGCACCCGGTAGGCGATGGTCTGGTTCTGGCTGGTCGCCACGCCGCTCGCGGACATGATTCCCTTGCCCCACACCAGACGGATTTCGGCGTTGTTCGGCAGCCGCCGCTTGCACTGCACCACCGCGATGGGCAAACCGCCGGCCTCACCGCTCTTGAGCATCCTGTCCATGCGCGTGCCGCGCATCAGCGACTGCACAAATCGATGCACGAAATCCTTGCGCGCGTCGAGCACCACGCGGCGATCGTCGCCGGCGAGCACCCTCACTTCGACCCGCTCGGTGATGCCTTTGATATCGCAGTAAGCGTTGGCGGCGATGGATTCATCGGTGGCCGCCGCGTCGAGGCCGAGGATCAAGATCTGCTCTTCGTCCACCGGCACGCCTTCGTACGGCAGCGTTTCCACGATCGCGGGTCCGCCGGTGGAAAACTCGAAGGCCTGCCCGCCTTCGAGCCGGTCGCCGGCCAACGACAGGAGATCGGCCTTCAAACGGAAACCGCAGCGCACGCCGGCAGGCAGATCGCGGCCGAAGTCGTACACCCAGTTCTTCTGGTCCGCCCAGCGCGCAGTGCCGGGCTCGGGACATTCGATGTCGAAAGGCTCCGGCAGGCGCGGATCGCCGAAGGCAACCATCGGTTCGGAAAACCGCACCGCCACCTGGCGCACGCCCTTCACCTCACCCTGCGGCGAGAACACTTCCACGTGCGCCGCTGAGACGTTGCCGGCAGCCAGCAACAACAGGATCGCGGACCAGGTCGTCTTCATTCCCTACCCACCATCCGTTCGACCTCCAGTTGAACGTGCTTCAGGTTCTTTTCAGCCGTCCGCAGACCACTTCCAGCGTGGACTCCGCATGGCTGTTGGGCCGGATCTCTTCCCACACGCGTTTCTTCAGGGGGCCGGAGGACCACACCACCTCGCCGTCTTCACCGATCATGTCGATGCGCGTGACGCGATTGATGCGCCGGGCACAATCCAGCTCGATGGTGCCGATGGTTTCCTTGAACGCGGTCGGATGGCCGTCGAAGTCGTCCGTGAGCACGTGGGTGTAGACGCCGCGCTTCTGCACGCTGACGTTCTCGCCATCGACGCTGATTGAGTCCACGTCAACGTAGTACCTCGCTTCGGTATCCGCGCCGACCTCCACCCACTCGGTCGCGTTCGCCGCCGCCGCAACCAGCGCCAGACCTGTCAGCAGAACTCGAAACCTGTTCTCTCCGATCAAACGATCACCCCCAACAGCTTCGCGGTAATGCCGACGACCTCGGCGCCGATGGATTCGACGGCGGCCTGCTGGCGCTCGTCCTTGAGTTCGCCACCCGGCTCGAACGCATCGTTGGCGCGGCTGATCGCCATCTGGGTGGGAATCACGATGACGCCGATGTTGGAAAGGATCGAGCGCAGCACCGCCAGACCGCGGATACCGCCAAGGTGGCCGGGGGACGCGGACACCAGACCGGCAACCTTGCCCTTGAACGCCACCAGAGCCGGCTCGTTCGGCTCTGGGCGCGAGGCCCAGTCGATGGCGTTTTTCAACACGCCGGAAATAGCACTATTGTACTCGGGCGAACTGATCAGGAATCCGTGGTGCTCCATCAGCAAGCGCTTGAACACCTTGGCGTTCGGCGGTAGTCCGTGGTCGCGCTCGACGTCGCCGTCGTAGAGCAGCATGGGGATATCTCGCAGATCGATCTCGGTCACCTCCGCGCCGGCGGCACGCGCGCCGGCAGCGGCGATCCTGATCAGCTTCTTGTTGAACGAGCCGCTGCGCAGGCTTCCTGCGAAGGCGACGATTCTGACGTTGGACATAACCCCTCTTCGAGCACGGCGGAACCGTCGCCGATTCTAACAGACGACAGACTGCTGGACGCGTGCTCGCAGCGGTGGTATCGGCTGCGAACAGGATCAGCCCGACGCAGAAGGCGAGAATGCGGAAAGGCGATGTAGTGGTGAGTTACGACGGCATGGCGGTGGCCGGAGTCGACGACTTGCACTCGACCTGAATCGCCTCGGTCGCGAATGTGGAACCTGATCAGAACTTCCCTAAACCCGGGTCGTGCAGGAATTACCGATCGTGGTGCTGCGCCGTGGAGAAAAACTCGTGCGGCCCGATCGTTGCGACCGAGCTCATCCGTTGGAGGCTTTCTTCTCGAACTGCCCGGTGATCAGCTGTTCCAGGTTCCGGTTGGTGAGCGGCTTTCCGAACAGGTAACCCTGCGCGTACTGGCAGCCGTTGGCGTTCAGGAAGGCGAGCTGGGCCTCGTTCTCGACGCCCTCGGCGATGACCTTGATGCCGAGGCTGTGCGCTAGCGTGATGATCGCGCGCACAATCGCCGCGTCGTTCTGATCCGAGGAAATGTCGCGCACGAACGACTGGTCGATCTTGAGCACGTCGAGCGGCAGTCGCTTGAGATACGACAGGCTCGAGTAGCCGGTGCCGAAATCGTCGATCGCGATCTGCGCGCCCAGGGCGGCCAGTCGTTCAAGCGTGACGATCGAGGTCTCGGCGTCGTTCATGACCGCGCTCTCGGTTAGTTCGAGTTCGAGGTTCTCGGGCAGCGCGCCGGTGTCGTTCATGATTCCCATGACCAGCTCCGCGAGATCATACTGCTGAAACTGGCGGGCCGAGACGTTGACCGCCACCTGCACTGCAAAGCCGGTGTCCTGCCATTCGCGGATTTGCCGGCACGCGGTGCGCAGTACCCACGCGCCGATCTGGCCGACCAGCCCCGCCTCCTCCGCAACCGGAACGAAGCGCGCCGGCGAGATCATTCCGAGCTTGGGATGAGCCCAGCGCAACAACGCTTCGGCGCCGTAGATCTGGCGCGTGGCGAGATCGATCTTCGGCTGATACAGCAGGCTCAGTTCGTCACGCTGGATGGCAGTGCGCAGCCCGCCCTCGATCAGCATGCGTTCATGCACCTCCTGGTTCAGATTTTTGGTGAAGAACTGGAAGTTGTTGCGTCCCAGGTGCTTGGCGCTGTACATCGCCGCGTCGGAATGATTGATGATTTCGTCCAGGGTGGCGGCGTCGTCCGGGTACAGGCTCAGGCCGATGGACGCGGAAACGAACGACTCCTGCCCATCGGTGGAAAACGGCTTGGCGAGATCATCGAGTATCTTCTCGGCGGTCGTGGACAGCGCCTGAAGGCTGGTGACGTTGGGGAACACGATCGTGAATTCGTCGCCTCCCACCCGCGCCACGGTATCGCCTTCACGGGCGGCGTTGCGGATGCGTTCGGCCGCCTGCTTCAGCAGCGCATCGCCGACATAGTGGCCCAGCGTTTCGTTCACGACCTTGAAGCGGTCCAGGTCGATGTGCATGACGGCGACCCGCAGGCGGCTGCGATGCGCCTGTGCCACCGCCTGGGTGAGCCGGTCCTGCATCAGGAAGCGGTTGGGCAATCCGGTGAGCACGTCGTAGTTGGCGAGGAATTGCGCCCGCTGTTCGGCGCGCCTGCGCTCGGTGATGTCGCGCGAGGTGAGCACGATGCCGCGGATGCCGGGATGCTCGAGAAGATTATTGCCAAGCAACTCGAGGTGGATCCAGGAGCCGTCGGCATGACGAAAGCGCAGTACCAGCGGCGACGGCGGTGTTTCGCCGCGCAGCAGGGCCTCGAAGGCGCCGCGCGCACGGCCCACGTCCTTTGGATGCAGGGTTTCAAACGGGGTCTTGCCGATCAGCGCGCCGGGCGGATAACCCAGCAGACGCGATGCCGCGGGCGACTCGTAGATGGTCACTCCGTGCTCATCGTGGATCGTAATGATGTCGAATGAATTCTGAACCAGCGCACGGAAGCGGGCTTCGCTTTCATGCAGCACGTCGGCGCTGCGGCGGTCGCGCGGGGAACGCTCAAAGGGACCGGATCGCATGGGTCAGGCCAGCGCACCCGGCCCGGCGGGAACGCTGGCGCGGCTGGGGCAAAGTGGGGCAATGGAGGTCTTCTGGCCCATTGCGGCACGGGCAGAAAATCCGGTAGGGTCGTTCCGCGTGCCGCCGCAGTCATCGCGGCGGGGGGATCCTATTAGTTTCATTTTGTCCTATTTTGCTTTTGCTGCGGAAAAGGCATCCCGCAAGGCCGGGGACCGGCGCTCCCTTGTTCGAATAGTACTGTAACTATTGTGGCGTTAGTATTTGATTTAGCGCATTTCAGCCTGGCTTTTCGGCAACGCGCTTGAACTACGTGAAGACCACCCCGCCCCGTGTGTCTGAAGACCCATGAAGCATAACCTTTATTCCGTACGGCACGACCTGGGAATGGCCCGGCGTGGGCCGCCGAAACAGCGCCACCAAATTCATCAAAGACCCTGCCGAGGCTCTGATTTTTTTACGAATATCCTGTTACGGCAACAAGGTCAATTCACTTCAGTCAGTGGCTGGATCCCTTTAAACGATACTTTCGGTACGTGTTTGCCGCGGGCCGCTTCAGCAATATGGAATTTGCATCGGCATCACGAGCGTCGGGGTTTCGTGCTGATGGTTGCGTTCCCAAGGGCACGGGGTCACCCGCGTGCGCTACCCCGGCGACTTGGCAGGGCTGATTACGGTAAGGTAGGACCCTCAGTGTTCAGGGTACCGAAACGCTTTTCGTACTCCTTGACCACGCTTTCGAGCAGTGTCGCCAGGCGCTTGGCCGCGTAGGGGCTGATGATGATCCGGTCGGTCAGTTGGATCGTTACTTCCTTCTGCCCCCGGTTCCACGCCTGATTGATCCCGAAAAGCATGACGACCTCTTCGCGCGTGCTGGTGACGTTGCACACATTGGCGTAAGAGCTCTTCATGTTGGAGTCATCCCACTTGATCTTTGTCCCCTCAAGGCCCTTGGCCTCGGCGGTTTCGGCGGGTTTATTGGCTGACATCGTTTTCCCCCTGAGAGTTTCGTGTTTTGGGTACTTCAGGGTGCCATTAAAACATGCGGAATGCGGTCGCGGCGAACGGAAGGTTGGCATCGAGCCCGAGGCAGAAAGCAAACGTGGTCTCAAAGGTCCGGGATATTTCGAGACAATATTTCATCCTCGGGTAGAATGCGCTCCAAAATTCCGCTCCATTCCCCCGTTTTATGAAGGATGGCTAGGAAGTCCGCGCGGCCATACATTCGGATGCAACATGCATCCACACCCCGAGTCATCCATAGGGAAGCTCTGCATAAGTCCGACGACGCGCGTTGC
>JBOIFZ010000007.1:0-10253 GCA_050741735.1 Burkholderiales bacterium | reverse complement strand
TCCCGAGCGCCGCCGCGCCCGCACGCTGTGGCGCGATTCGAATTCCCAATCAGGCAACTCGCTAACTTGCCGGTGCCGTTCCGCTGAAGTCGACGCGGTTTGCTTTCATGCGCAAGAAGAAGGCGAGCCGCTGGTTCGGCGCCGCGGAGTCAAGGGAGGCAAGACTCTCACGACCGGCGACGAGGCTTTTGTGCGGCTCGCGTAAAACGGGATAAAGAAAGACCAGGAACGGGGCGACCCGTTTCCGGAGTGGGGAAGCCGGCCGCTTCGCCCATGCCGTCCGCAGTCCGGGCAGGTCGGCCGCAAGGACAATCGAGTCGCCCCCGTACGGCGGCGGCATCTGGCCGGTGACCGGCTTCTCGTCGAAGGGAACGCGAAAAGCCTGAGTCAGCGCGGAGAGCACCCAGACCAACGCACCGCCTGGCAGCACCGCACCAAGCGAATTTCTCCCTCTTGAGGCGTCCGGCCCTTGCAACGAGGACTGTATCGAACCTGCGCGCATTCGGAAAATCTTGTTGTTGTTGGTTTTACCTCATCGCCTCAGGCCACAGCAAGCGACGTGCATGATTGAGTTATCGATCAGACTGGCAAACTTGTCAAATCTATCAAAGTGTTAGGTTTGCCCGAGGCCGGCACAACAAACACAAACAATCATCGACTTAAGTGCTGTCCCAACGGCGGTCCCGGGCGATGACCTGGGCACAAAAAGCCAACAAATCGGTGCCGGCGAAGGGCGAATGGCGGCAATCTATCCACCCGCACAGGCAGCGCGTTCCGAAGTCCGGAACACTTCCTTGTAGCGAAGCGTCGCTGTGCGAGGCTTCGGGTCAATGCATTAACGGTCCCGGGACGAGGCTGAAGCGCCGGACAGCGAACCTTGCCGCAGGGAAGGCGGCGAAGGCTGTTAATGGCGGCGACGAAATCATCCGCATGATGCAGTGCACGATTGACTCCGCGCAGCGATACAGGATGTAATTCCGCCCCTGAAACAATTTATCTGGCGGGGATTAACCGCGCGATGAGACGCGGGACCGCCCAGATCAGGGAACTCTTGGCCACACGCCAGGGGGAGGAGGAATCAGAAAACGCGGAGGCATCTACCCCTGCCCACTTCGTCTTCTGGTTCGATAATAAAGACGACGGCCTCATCAGCGGAATTCAAAAGCCTTCCGCCGATGGGGCCGCGTCAATTTCGGGCCGTCAAGTGGCGCGTCAGAAGCCCAGGTTGACGAGGGCGCGCCCGCGCGCCGGCTAATTCATCAGAGGTTGGTCAGGAAACCGATACCGCAAGGGATGGCCAGACGACGTAGCCGAGATACCGTTCGGGCTCGATCAGCACCACCGCTTTATCGCGCAGTTCGCGCGCCGAGGGTGTCGCGCCGCTCGCGAGGTATTGCTGCAGTACTTCGATCGGATCATCACCGGGCTTGCAGTCGAGCGAACGGCCCTGCAATTCTACCCGCCTGCCTTCGTAGGCCTCGGGACTCACCGGGTCCTGGCCAAACCTGGACTTGCCGAAGTCCAGCTTGGCAATGTGCTGGAACGGAAACGGCGCTTCGGGATGCTCGGCGTAAAAGGTCCACACGTTGAAGTCGCTCACGCCGGTCGTGCCGTTGAGGTAATGCAGTGCCGCCCCCCGGCACAGCGCGGCGCAGACAATGCGCTTGCGGTACAGGATCGCCCACTCGTTATGACGGCCGAAGAAATCATCGCGCTCCGCCCGCGCCAGGCGCGCGAGCTTCTTGAGATCCGCCTTGGTTATGCGTTCAAACGAACGATCAGGCATACGCGCTCCGCAAGAGCAAGTACGAGTTCCGAAACTGCCGCCCCGATTATAGCCTCGAGCCCCCGGTCCGCCGCGCATTACAGTGCTCATCGAGTCTTGCGAATGGCTGCGTCAGACGCGGTATTTTTCCAGTACCGCGCGATCCACTTCGACGCCCAGTCCCGGTCCCGACGGAATTTCGACCCAGCCCTGCACCAGCTGGATCGGCTTGGTGATCAGATTCTGGCGGAACGGATGCGTCGAGCGGTCGTACTCGAGGATGGGCTCCAGCGCGAACAGCGAATGGTGCGCAACCGGCACCGCGGCAATCAGTTGCAACGAGGCGGCCTGCGCGATCGCCGAGCCCCACACGTGCGGGTTCACCTGTATTCCATGCGACTGCGCCAGCGCGATTATGTGCCTGCCGGCGGAAATGCCGCCGCAGGAGCCGAGGTCCGGCTGCGCCACGTCCACCGCGCCGGCGCCCAGGAATTCGCGGAAGCCGTAGAGCGTGTGTTCGTTCTCGCCGCCCGCGATCGGCATCGAAAGTTTCTGCCGCATCTCGACGTAGCCTTGGACGTCCTCGGGCACCACCGGTTCCTCGTACCAGCGCAGGTCGTATTCCTCGAGCGCGCGCCCGAGCCGGAGCGCCTCGGCGCGGCCGTACGCGTGGTTGGTGTCGACCATCAGCGTGATCGGCTTGCCCTGGATGACGCGGCCGATCTCCCTCATGCAGGCGATATCGTCGTCCACGCCGTAGCCGAGCTTCACCTTCATCAGCGAGAAGCCGGCCTCGAAGTGGCGCACCGCCTCGTCGCCGAGACGCCTGGCTTCGCCCTGCCCCTTGATGCGATAGAAGCCGGTGGCGTAAGGTTGGACTTTGGTGCGAAACGCGCCGCCGAGCAGTTTGTACGCCGGCACCTGGTGGAACTTGCCGGCGATGTCCCAGAGGGCGATGTCCACCGCGCTGATTCCCGCCACCACCGAGCCCTTGCGGCCATAGTCGCGGGTCATGTGATACATGCGGTGCCAGAGTACTTCGGTATCCAGCGGGTCGGCGCCGATCACGATCGGCTTCAGGGCCTTGTCGATCACGGTGGCGGCAATTTCGGGCGGCTCGAGCCCCTGGGCAAATGCCTCGCCCCAACCGGTGATACCCTCATCGGTGAGCACTTCGACCAGCGTGGCCGAGCGCTGCTTCACCCAGCCCTGTGAAAACGCGAACGGTTCTGCGAGTGCGCTCTTGAGAACGTGGATTCTGATATCGGTGATTTTCATTTTTGGTCCTTATGGCTTCGTGCCGCTCCTCCACGAGCGGCGACAATTATCCGACAGATGGCGCAAACCGCTGTAAATTAAGAGTAGGCGTCGAGTGAAAGGGGGTGGACCATGTACCGGAGAATCCTGCTGCCGACCGACGGATCGGCGTTATGCGACTCGGCGGTCAAGAAGGGAATCGAATTCGCGAAGTTCGCGGGCGCCAGCGTGGTCGGGTTTCACGCCGTACCCGCCACTTCCTACCTGATCTACACCGAGGCGGGACCCAGCGATGTCCTCGCCGAACAGTTCGAGCGTGACGCGCTCGCGCGCGGCGAGCGGCTGGTGAAGGCGCTCGAAGATCAGGCGCGCGCTGCCGGTGTGGCCTGCGAATCGTTGACGCTGGTAAACGACCATCCGTGGGAGGGCATCATCGAAGCGGCGAACCAGCGCGATTGCGACCTGATTTTCATGGCCTCGCACGGACGCCGCGGGTTGTCGGCACTGCTGCTGGGAAGCGAGACCACCAAGGTGCTAACCCACAGCAAGACCCCGGTGCTGGTGTACCGCTAGAAAAGCCGCGCCGCCAGAAACAGGCGCCCGTTACTTCGCCTGGCAGGGATACGCGGCACGCAGTCCCTGGATGATAAGGTATCGGCGCGGGCGGAAGCGTTGCTCCGGATTGCCCTCCAGATAAAGCTTCACCGCATCGAATGCCCGCGCTTGGCGGTCGTCACCGGGGATGCAGAACAGCGTGCCGTCCCACTCCGTTCTGACGTTGTCGATGTAGGCGAGCGCCACGCCATGAGCCGCCGGCCGCTGCATGAAGTCGAGGAGTTCGTTGCCGTCATCCTCGGCAGCCACGGTGGTCGAAATGACCAGCTGCAGCACGAGAAGTAATTTTCTCACCGTTCTGTTCCCGGTCCGGCACACAAAAAAATTAAGGAGCACGCACGCCGCCATGCTGCGCGGCCTCGCCGGTGCTCCCCGATTCATCCCCGCCCGAATGGTGCTGTTGAGTGGACTCGAACCACCGACCTACTGATTACGAATCAGTTGCTCTACCAACTGAGCTACAACAGCACGTGGGCGCGAATTATAAGGCCGGCGCATATCCCGCGGCAATTCGGGCGGTTGCCAAGTTTTTGAAAAACTCGACGGCCGAATCAATTCTTACCACCAAGACACAAAGGCACCAAGAAAAACTGGCAAAGTATCCAAGTCCCAATCTGCATTCCTTGGTGCCTTGGTGGCCAAATTCCGGTTTTTCTCTCTGTACTGTCGGCGTTCTCCGGCACAACAACAACCCGCTAGCGATTCCTGAAGACCGGCTTGCGCTTTTCGATGAAGGCGGCCATGCCTTCCTTCCGGTCTTCGATGGCGAAACCGGAGTGGAACAGGCGGCGCTCGAAGCGCACGCCTTCCGCAAGCGTGGTTTCGAAAGCACGATTCACCGATTCCTTGGCCATCATCACCACCGGCAGCGACAGTTCGCAGATCTTGCCGGCGGCCTTCATCGCTTCATTCATCAGTTCGGCGAGCGGCACCATCCGGCTCACCAGGCCGACGCGCTCCGCTTCGGCGGCGTCCATCATGCGCGCCTGCCCGAGCAGCACCATTTCCATCGCCTTGGATTTGCCGACAAAGCGCGGCAGGCGCTGGGTGCCGCCGGCGCCGGGGATAATGGCGAGGTTGATCTCGGGCTGGCCAAACTTGGCGTTATCGGCGGCGATGATGAAGTCGCACATCATCGCCAGTTCGCAGCCGCCGCCAAGCGCGTAGCCCGCCACCGCGGCGATCACCGGTTTGCGGCAGCGGCTGATGCGCTCCCACTCGGCGGTGATGAAGTCTTCCTTGAAAACGTCCATGTAGGACTTTTCCTTCATCGCCTTGATGTCGGCGCCCGCGGCAAAGGCCTTGTCGCTGCCGGTGACGATCATGCAGCCGATGTTGTCGTCGCTTTCAAATGTATCGAGCGCGGAGGCGAGTTCCCGCATCAGTTCCGGCGAGAGCGCATTGAGCGCCTGCGGCCGGTTGAGGGTGACCACGCCGACCTTGCCGCGGGTTGCAACGATGATGTTCTGGTACGCCATGAGCGATCCTTCCCGAATAGGGTTTTATAATCCGCTGGAATCTGCGCGTGCGGATACGGACAAGAAGAGGAAAACACCAGTGAAGCTCAACACCATTTTATTGGATATCGCCGAGGGCGTTGCGACGGTGACGCTCAATCGCCCGGAGAGGCTCAACGCCTTCACCGGCGAAATGCACGGGGAACTGCGCGAGGCGCTGGCCAGGATCAGGGCCGACGCGAGCGTCCGCGCACTGCTGGTCACCGGCGCCGGGCGCGGCTTCTGCGCGGGCCAGGATTTGTCCGAGCGGATGATGTCTCCGGCCACCGCGAGGGTCGATGCCGGCGATTCACTGGAGAAAAACTACAACCCGCTGCTGAAGACGCTGCGCGCGCTGCCAATGCCAGTGGTGTGCGCGGTCAACGGCGTGGCCGCGGGTGCCGGCTGCAATCTGGCGCTCGCCTGCGACATCGTGATCGCGGCAAGATCGGCGAGTTTCCTCCAGGCCTTTGCGCGCATCGGCCTGATCCCGGACGCCGGCGGCACCTACACCCTGCCGCGACTGGTCGGCACCGCCCGGGCGATGGCCGCCGCAATGCTTGCCGAGCAGATCAGCGCCGAGCGTGCCGAGCAATGGGGATTGATCTGGAAGTGCGTGGACGACGACAAGTTATCCCACGAAGCGCGGGCCCTGGCACGGCACCTTGCAACACAGGCCACCAGGGCGCTGGGACTGATGAAGCGGGCGATTTACGCTTCGGCAGTGAACACGTTCGATAAGCAGCTCGACCTGGAGCGCGACCTGCAGCGTGAAGCGGCAAACAGCGAGGACTTCCGCGAGGGCGTGACGGCGTTCAAGGAAAAGCGCCCGGCAAAATTCACCGGGCGTTAGAAAACTTCAGTGCGCGGCGTCCAAAGGCCGGACGCGGATGATGATGTCCATGCCCTCGGTGACCATGCCCGAGGGCAAGGACGGCAATCCGGTGACGCGCACGTCCGCGGCATCGATGTCGGTGAGCCTGCCGCTTTGCAGGTCGTACATGTGATAGTGCGGCTCGGTGTTGGGGTCGTAGAACACCTTGTTCGGGTCCACGATCACTTCACGGATCAGCTTCTTCTCGAGGAACAGGTTGAGCGTGTTGTACACCGTCGCCTTCGAAGTTTCGGAGTGACGCTCGTTGACGATCGCCATCACCTGGTCCGCGGAAAGATGCTCGTGGCGTGAGAACAGCGCGAACGCGATCTCGATACGCTGGTGGGTCGGATTGATGCCGTGGGCCCGCAGCTTATCGGCAAGATTGTCGCGGGTGAACCGCGTGGATTCCATGCCGGGCATTATAAGTTACGAATTGGACTCTGTCTAATTCAAACTATTGAACCGTTTTTCAGTGAGTTAAGGGTGGAAAGGTCGCTTTCTTATGCCTTTCGCAACCCGATTCCAGCCGCAGTTGCGGATCTCCGGGTACGTCGAAAGCGGTGATCGGCCCTCCATTGTGCGTCCTCCGTCTGCCGCTCGTTCCCGGAATTCGGCCGTTCATCGGCCTCTCGTTCACTACGCGGCCCCGTCGCTAAACTGTTGACGTCGTCATGAAACGGTCTACTTGCCCCGGCGGAACACACAACGATGGAGGGGCGTCTGTGGCGACTTCAGACCGTTCGACCTGCCAACCGGCCCTTTCGTCGGGCCGCGCTTTCGGTTCCGGATTCACTTCAATACGATTGCCACATCTTGAGGGAGAAACAGCAATGCGATTCAAAGCCACACGACTCTGCCATCCGATCAGCGACCACGGGTTCACACTTATCGAAGTGATGGTTACCGTGACGATCGTCGCGATTCTTGCCGCCATCGCGCTTCCCTCCTACTCGCAATACCTGATACGGGGCAAGCTCGCCGAAGCCAAGGCCACGCTGTCAGGGCATCGCGTGAAGATGGAACAGTTCTACCAGGATAACCGCGTATACACCGGTGCTTGCGCCGCCGGCACGATCGCCACCACACCGGCCAGTACCGCGAATTTCTCGTACGCGTGCGTCCCCGTCCCCGCTGCCGAGACCTACACCATCCGCGCCACAGGTCTTGGCAGCATGGCCCCCACCGTCCTCAGCATCGACCAGAGCAATGTCCGGCGGACAGTCACCCCGCCCGCCGGCTGGGCCCCAACGACCGGCAACTGCTGGATACAGAAGAAGAACGGGCAATGCTGATGACAAGCCGCCACGACCAGTCCGGCGTGACCCTGATCGAATTGCTGATCGGCTTGGCGCTGATCGGCATCCTCCTGGTCATGGCAGTGCCGGCTTATCAGTTCTGGATTCAGAACGTGCAGATCCGCAATGCTGCAGAAGGCGTACTGAACGGATTGCAGCTGGCCAGGGCCGAAGCGGTTCGGCGTAATGCGCTGGTTCAGCTCATTTTCGGAGCCGGATCGGGCTGGACAATGTCCACCGTCGTCGGCGGCACTGAAATCCAGGCGCGGTCCGCGAATGAAGGATCCGAGTCGGCCACGGTGACGATCACGCCCGCAGGTGCCGATCGGATCACATTCAACGGGATGGGCTGGCTGGCCAACAACAACAACGGCAGCCCGACGATAACCCGGTTTGACGTGGCGGGGACCATGGTCGGCACCGAAATCCGGGTGTTGCGCGTGACCGTAGGCGCGGGCGGCGTCATGAAAATGTGCGATCCGGCGGTTGCGGCCGGAGACCCACGTGCTTGTCCCTAAGACGCGAACTTTGGAGGGAGAAATCATGAGACCACGTGACCTGACCATGTCGAAGCAAAAAGGCGTCATGTTGTTGGAGGCGCTGCTGGGGCTCCTGATTTTCTCTCTAGGGATCCTGGCCGTGGTCGGCATGCAGGCAACAGCGGTCAGGACCGTCGCCGAGTCGAAATACCGCATGGACGCGAGTTTCCTGGCCAACGAGGTGATGGGCGAAATGTGGGCGAACCGCTCCAATCTCGCGTTGTATGCCTACGTGGGCGGCACCCCGCCGGCGGTGCTGGCGAATTGGACGGCAAAAGTTGAGAGCGCCCTTCCCGGAGCGGAGGCGAATCCCCCGGCAATAGCCATCGGCGCGGGCAACGAGGTCACGGTGACGATCTACTGGCAGCACGCCGAGGAGGCCAACCAGAGCCCTCCCCCGCCGCCGCACCAGTACCGCGCCATTGCCTCGATAAACTGATTCCAGGGACGGACACCAGTATGCGTACTTCTCATATCCCTTCGCGCGGCTTCAGCCTCGTGGAAATCCTGGTAGCGATGGTCATTGCCTTGCTCGGCATCATCATCATCTTCCAGGTGTTCTCGGCGTCGGAAGGTATCAAGCGCACATCGACCAGCGGCGGCGACGCGCAGCAATTCGGCGCACTGGCGATGTTCGCGCTCGAGCGCGATGTGCGCATGGCCGGATACGGCCTCAACACCACCGCGCTGCTGGGCTGCTCCGTGCTCTCTTACGATGAGCTCGCAACGCCTAAAGTTCGGCCGAACTTTACGCTGGCGCCGGTGCTGATCGCCGCGGGCGCTGACAACAAGACACCGGACCAGATCACCTTCATGTACGGCGACTCTGATCTGATTTCGATTCCGGCAAAGATCAGCCAGAACATGCCAAATCCTGCCGCGGTATTCAAGGTCAGCAACCGCTACGGTTTCGTCGAGGGCGATGTGATCATTGCCGTCGAACCCGGCGAGGATTGCACAATGGCGCAGGCGACGGCGTTGCCCGGCTGCGTCGAATGCGACAACGTCCAACACAACAGCGGCAACTACACCGACGCCAATGGCGTGACCGTGGCGGCGCGATGGAACAAAGCGGGCGGGTTGGGCGTGAGCTACACCACCAATGGCTCGATCTACAACCTGGGCGCGGGCCCGGCCAGAAACACTTATCGCATTGCCAACAATCAACTGTTGATCGACTCGACGTTCGCGACCACCACCACGTTGACGCTCGCCGACAACATCGTGCATCTCAAGGTGCAGTACGGCAAGGACGACGGCGTAAACAACGGCACGGTAACCAACGCCACTTACGTCGCCGGCGACGGCGCGGTGGACGGCTACTCCAACACCATGCCCAACCCGCCGAGCGCCACCGACTTGGCACGTGTCCTGTCCGTCCGCATGGCAGTGGTGGCGCGCAGCGCGCAACCGGAGAAGCCCAACGTCGAGGGCGGCGCCTGCGACACCACCACAGCCGCGCCGACCTGGTCGGGCGGAACGCTGGACCTGTCGACCGATGTCAACTGGAAGTGCTACCGCTACCGTGTCTTCGAAACGACCGTACCGATGCGTAACCTGTTATGGCAGCAATCATGAAAAACCCAGACCTGATCCGTTTGTCCCGGCCGTCCACCCGCCGCAGGCAACGAGGCGTCGTCCTGGTCATTGCGCTCATCGTCCTGGTGGCGATGACGCTGGCCGCAATCGGCATGACGCGTTCGATCGACACGGCGAACCTGGTGGCCGGCAACCTCAGTTTCAAGCAATCCTCGCTAAGCGCCGCCGACAAAGGCATCGAAGCGGGGTACCAGTGGGTATTGGCCCGCGCCGGGACAACCGCACTGAACAACACCGACCTTAGCGCCGGCTTTTATTCATCCAAACCCGGCTCCGAACCCGACTGGACCCTTTCGGCGAGCTGGACAGATAAGGTGACGCTGAACGGCGGCGCCGCCGATGCGACTGGCAACGTGATTTCCTACGTCATTCACCGCATGTGCACCGAGCCGAATACCACCTACAACGGCACCGGCGCCGGCGGCGAGGCCAACCTATGCGCCCTGTCCACCGCGGCCGGCGGCTCAACCAGCGGCGGCAGCGCGTCGGTCGGGTCGGTCCAGTTCACGGGCAACCCGCAGGTTTATTACCGGATTACCGCACGCTCCGTGGGTCCGAAAAACACCGCGAGCTACGTGCAGTCGATGGTCGCCATTACCAACTGATTATTCGCCACTTCCCAGCACCAGGAGATTTCCATGAAAAAGTCCGCATATGAGCTGTCTGTGTATTTCGTCCGCGCACTGCCTGCCGCCGCACTGATCGCGGCCTGCACGGCACACGCCGGCGGGACAGACATTTCCAATACGCCGCTTTCGAATTCCTCCACGGCCTCGGTGGCGCCGAACGTGATGTTCATCCTCGACGACT
>JBOIFZ010000006.1:0-6936 GCA_050741735.1 Burkholderiales bacterium | reverse complement strand
TTCCAGGCATGCCCGTACACAACTTCAAAGGTCGCCGGCAGCCGGCCATCTTGCCGCAGTTCCTCGTAACGCCGCCTCAAGTCGTCGAGCGCGCGCCGGCCGGTGAGCCCGCGGCTGCGTCCCGTGGCGACATTGTGCGCGCCGATCGCCTTCAATTCGCGCATCAGCGTCTCCACGTCGGCATAGGTTAGCGTGACCTGTTCCATGTCCATCACCGGATCGGCAAATCCGGCCTGCACCAGAATGTCGCCGATGTCGTGCATGTCGTAAAAGCGGTTGATGTGCACGCGGCCGCCATCGCCGGCAAAGGCCTTGCGCAGTTCCTTGAGAGTGTCGGGGCCGAAGGTGGTGAAACTCAGCAATCCGCCGGGCTGAAGGACGCGCTGGCACTCCGAGAATACCCGTGGCAGGTCGTTCGCCCACTGGAACGCGAGGTTCGACCAGAACATGCCGACAGTTCCGGCGCGGAGGGGCAATTGCTCGTTATCGCCGCAGACGAAAAATTCGCGCCGCCGGCCTATCCATTTTTTCCAGCGCGGCAGGCGCGCACGCGCGGTTTGCAGCATCGCCGGCGCGATGTCGAACTCGACCACCGTTGCGCGCGGGTAACGTCGTGCCAGCGCCTGTGCCGCGAATCCGGTACCGCTGCCGGCATCAAGAATTACAGCGGGAGCAATTTTCACAAGGTCGAGCCGTTCCAGTGCCCGCCCGCAGATTTCCCGCTGCAACACCGCCGCCCGGTCGTAGGTCGACGCGGCGCGCTCGAAAGAACGCCGCAACTGACGCTTGTCCAGAGTGAAAGCGGAGCTCACGGCGATGCCTGCTCCGCCCGCCTCAATGCATCCACCAGGCGGTCGACGTCTTCCTCGGCGTGAGCGGCAGACAGGGAGATGCGCAGCCGCGCCGTGCCCGCGGGCACGGTCGGCGGCCGGATCGCCGGAACCAGAATGCCTTCACGCGCTAACGCGTCGCTTGCCGCCACCGCTTCGCGATTGCCGCCGATGATCAGCGGCTGGATCGGCGTCTGCGAGCGCGCCAGTTGCCAGCGCCGCGGTCGCAGGTCGCGGGCGATTTTTTTTGCCAGCGCGTCGAGGCGTTGGCGCCGCCAGGATTCCGCTTCGATCAACTCCAGACTTTTCATGAGCGCCCAGGCCAGCGCCGGCGGGCTGGCCGTCGTATAGATATAACTGCGAGAGCGCTGGATCAGCATCTCGATCAACTCCAAACCTCCCGCCACGAAGGCGCCCGACACGCCGGCTGCCTTGCCCAGCGTACCCACGTAGGCGATACGAGGCGAGTCAAGTCCGAAGTGCGCAAGCACGCCGCGGCCTTCCCGGCCGAGAACGCCAAAACCGTGGGCATCGTCCACGACCAGCGCGGCATCGAAGCGCTGGCAAAGTTCCAGCACCGCCTCGAGAGGCGCGATGTCCCCATCCATGCTGAATACCGCGTCGGTAACCACCAGTTTGTCGGCGGCTTCGGAGCGCGCCATCCTCTCCCCGAGCGCGGCAACGTCGCAGTGCGGATAACGCGTGAAGCGCGCACGCGACAACACCATCGCATCGTTGAGCGAGGCGTGATTCAGCTTGTCGGCAAAGACCTCGCTGGAGCGTCCGGCCAGTGTGGTGACCACGGCCAGGTTGGCGAGATACCCGGACGAGAACAGCAGAGCCCGCGGCAGGCGCACGAAGCCGGCGAGCCGATGTTCCAGTTCTTCGTGGGCGCGATGGTGGCCGCTCACCAGATGCGAAGCACCGGCACCGGCGCCATGACGCTGCGCGCCTTCGCACAGAGCCTGGATCACGCGCGGATCGGCGGCAAGCCCGAGGTAGTCGTTACTGCAGAACGAGAGATATTCGCGTCCGTCCACCCGAAGGCGCGCGCCCTGGGGCGATTCCAGGACGCGGCGTTTGCGCCGCAGCCCAGCCGCCTCGAGTACCTCAAGTTCGGCGTGTAGCTCTGCGGCGAGTGTTGAGTGTTGAGTGTTGAGTGTTAAGTTGTTCACTTCGGACGTCCTGCATTCTTGACGATCGCCGTAAGAATTCGGATCAGCTCTTCCGCGTCATCAAGCTCTTCACGAACGTCCACGCCCGCGATTCCGGCCACGTTAATTAAGCGGAGCCAGTACTTGGTTTCGCGAGCCTCCTTCGAGGCCGCCGCCATTTTAGAAAAGAAGTCTTTTAGACTTTGCCCCGCTTGTGCTTCTTCTACATTAGCGCCGATACTCGTTCCAGCCCTCACGAGTTGATTCGAGACCACATACTCCCGCTTCTGTTGAAGCTTGTTGGAAAGTCGGATGATCTTCGGCGCAAACTCGAAGCTTTTCGTGCGAATTGGGCTATCAGCCATATCGGCGACCACTCAACACTCATCACTCAACACTCAAAATTGAAGCGGACCGCGCTATTCGGCCCGCATCGGGCGCAGGCCGAGCCGCGCGAATAGCGCGCGGTCCGCTTCGACGTCAGGATTGCCGGTGGTAAGCAGTTTGTCGCCATAGAAAATCGAGTTGGCGCCGGCGAGGAAGCACAACGCCTGCAACTCCGAAGACATGTCTTCTCGGCCGGCGGAAAGTCGCACCATCGCCTTCGGCATGGTAATGCGCGCAGCCGCGATGGTGCGCACGAACTCGAAGGGGTCGAGTTTCGGCGTGCCGTACAGCGGCGTACCTTCGACCTGGACCAGATTATTGATCGGCACGCTCTCCGGATGTGGGTCGAGATTCGCCAGTTGCGCGATCAACGCTGCCCGGCTGGCGCGCGACTCGCCCATGCCGACGATGCCGCCGCAACAGACGTGAATGCCCGCCGCGCGCACTTTCTCCAGGGTGTCCAGGCGCTCGCCCTGGCTCCGGGTAGTGATGATCTCGCCGTAGAAATCGGCATCGGTATCCAGATTGTGGTTGTAGTAGTCGAGGCCGGCCTGTTTGAGTTGCTCGGCCTGTCGATCCTTGAGCATCCCCAGGGTGGCGCAGGTCTCCAGCCCCAGCGCCTTTACCGCGCGCACCATCTGCGCGACTTTCTCCAGATCGCGCTGTTTCGGCCCGCGCCATGCCGCGCCCATGCAGAAGCGCGACGCGCCGTTTTCTTGTGCCACGCGCGCCGCCTGCACGACTTCCTCGACCGTCATGAGCGCCTGATTCTCCACTCCGGTGTGGTAACGGGCGGCTTGTGGACAATATCCGCAGTCTTCCGGGCAGCCGCCGGTCTTAATCGACAGCAGCGTCGACAACTGCACTTCGTTGGCCGCGAAATGCTGGCGATGAACCTGCTGGGCACGAAAGATCAGATCCCCGAACGGGGCCGCAAGCAGCGCTTCGACTGCGGTGACGGTCCAGCGCTGGGTCTTCTGAGCTGCGGGGCTTCGAGTGTTCTGTTCTGCGGACTGGGGCATCATGGTTGCAGGCTCGCTGAGGAAAAATCCCGGCCGGTCGCGGCCTTGAGGAATGTTCGTGGAAGCGTGAATCCTTGTCAAATTTTGCTTATAGAGTTTTTGACAACTGCCTGTCCCTTGCCCATGGATTGTTGCCGCCGGCGTGCCTTCTGTGTGCCGGGTACGGCACGGCCGATGGACTGTGTCAGGGTTGCCGCCAATCCCTGCCACGGTTGCCGGCGCCGCGCTGCCCGATTTGCGCGGCACCGGGTGCAGGAGCGGAAGTTTGCGGACGCTGCCTGAACCGGCGCCCCGCCTTCGACCACGTGGTCGCGGCCCTTGCTTACGCCTTTCCAGCCGACGCGCTGGTGCGCTCGCTCAAATACCGGGGCGGCCTCGCTTGTGCGCGTCCGCTCGCCGCCGCCTTGGCCGATGCGCTCGATTCCGAGCCCTATCCCGATCTGGTGATGCCGATGCCGTTGGCGCCGCGGCGCCTGCGCGAACGCGGATTCAATCAGTCGATGGAGATCGCGAGGCTGGTCGGCGCGGAGTTCGGTCTGGGGCTCACGGCGAATGCTTGCAGGCGCAGCCGGGAGAGAGCGCCGCAGGCGTCGCTGCCGTGGAAGGAGAGGGCTGCAAACGTACGCAACGCCTTTGTTTGCGAGCTCGATCTCGAGGGCAAGACCATCGCGGTGGTGGACGATGTGCTGACCACCGGTGCGACGCTGAACGAACTTGCGGCAACGCTCAAGCGCCGCGGTGCACGCGAAGTGTGGGGATGGATCGTGGCGCGCACGCCGCCGCACAGGTAAATCAGTTCCCTGCAAATCTCTTTTTCGGCGATATTTCCCGCAACTGGCGCTCGACGAGGGGCTTGCAGTTGGGCATTGAGCTGTTTCGAGTCGGCGGCGCGCCGGAACGCTTCTCGCCCATCGGCAAACTGATCGTTGGCGCGCAGGGAAATGCCCATTCCGGTTCGCGGTTGCCTTGATCCGCACTTCAAGATCACTTGAGGTTTGATTTCCAGATTATTGAATTAACTGAATAAACTGTAGTCGTTCCCAAGTGCAAGCAGAATGTTCGATATCGTCCTTTACCAGCCCGAAATCCCGCCCAACACCGGCAACGTCATTCGGCTGTGCGCCAATACCGGCTGCCGGCTGCACCTGATCGAACCGCTGGGATTCCGGCTGGAGGACCGTCAACTGAAGCGCGCCGGGCTGGATTACCACGAATACGCGCAAGTGCAGGTACACCTGGGCTGGGTGGCCTTCTTGGCCGCCGTTCCTTCAAGCCGCCGGTTCGCATTCAGCGCCAAGGCTGCCAACCGCTACGACCAGGTCGAATATCAAGCGGGGGACGTGCTGGTTTTCGGTCCGGAGACGAGCGGACTGCCGGAACAGGTAAGAGCGAGCTTCGAGCCGCGACGGCGCCTGCGGCTGCCGATGGTGCCGACCAGCCGCAGTCTGAATCTCTCCAATGCGGTGGCGGCGGTGGTCTACGAGGCGTGGCGGCAGAACGGCTTCATGGGTTCCAATAGTTAGCGCACACTTTCGGACTTGGGCTCGCGCTGCAGTAGTTCCTCCACCGCGTCACCGGCAGAGGCGTGGCCATCCAGGACGCGGCAGACCGCACGGGTGATGGGCATATCGACATCCAGGTCCTGCGCCAGCCGCAGCACCTCGCGGGCGCTGAAAACGCCTTCGGCGACGTGCCCCAGATCGCTCAGGATGTCCGCCAGGTGGCGTCCGCTTGCGAGTCCCAGGCCGACCCTTCGGTTTCGCGACAGGTCGGACGTCGCCGTCAACACCAGGTCGCCGGCACCCGCCAATCCCATGAACGTCTCCAGCCGTCCGCCGAGGCGCATGCCGAGGCGGGTCATTTCCGCCAGCCCGCGGGTGATCAGCGCCGCGCGCGCGCTGGAACCGAGCTCAAGGCCGTCGCAAACCCCGGCAGCAATGGCGATCACGTTCTTGACCGCCCCGCCGGTCTCGACGCCGGCGAGATCATCACTGGAGTACACGCGCAGGCGCCCGGTATGCAATTCGCGAGCGGCCGCTGCCGCAAATACGGCATCGCGTGAAGCCAGCGTGACGGCCGCCGGCAGCCCACGCGCCACCTCATCGGCAAAACTCGGTCCCGACAGCGCGCCGAAGCGGAAGCGCTCACCCAGTTCCTCGCCGACGACCTGGTGCGGAAATTTGGCGCTGCCGCTCTCGAAACCCTTGCACAGCCAGACCACGTCCGGCGCGCGTTTCTGGCGCGCGACGCGACGCGCCGTTTCGCGCAGCGCGGCGGCGGGAACTGCAAGGATGGCGAGTTCGCAGGACTGTAGTGCGGCATCGGCATCGACGGTGATTCGAATCGCGCCGGGAATGGCAACGCCCGGAAGATAGCGGGCATTGACCCGCGCGGCGGCGAGCTGGTTGCTCAGTTGGGGATCGCGGCACCACAGCGCGATTTCGTGGCGCGGCGAAAGCGCGATCCCGAGCGCCGTGCCCCACGCGCCGGCACCTAATATCGCAATCTTCATGCGGAGTGCTGAGTGTTAAGTTTTGAGTTTTGAGTTTTGAGTTTTGAGTTGAGTAAAAACCTGGAACCCGCGGTCAACTCAACACTAAACACTCATCACTCAACACTGTGTCATACGCCCCAGAGCTGGCTGACCTTTATAAATCCGACCGCGCCGTCCGGGTGGCGCACCTTGACCCAGCCGGCGGTGTGTTGGAGAAACTCGAGCACCACGCCTTTTTCGGCGGTGAACGCCAGCGCGGCGGTATCGCTGGCGGACTGGCGCGCCTCCGCGCTCGAGGACTTGACCAGCACCGTGCGGCGCTCGGACAACTGGTGGTTCTCTATCCAGGCAAATTCTCCGGTGTCGTCGCGCACCTTGGTCCATCCCTCGACTTTGACCACCACCTCCACCGGGTAGTCGCGCGACAGCACGAAGAGCTTTTCTGCCTTGGTCGACGGCGCGTCGTAAAGGATTGCCGCGTCCGCCACGGAGCGGAATTCCAGCGCAACCGCAGCCCCGGAACAGAGCAGCAGCCCCGCCAGAAAACCCAATCGCAGCAGCGGGCGCGTCATGTCGGGAAGCCTAGCCTGGATAATTCATGAGGGACTCGGGATGATGGCGAGTCAAGTTCCGAGACAGTTGCGGCTCGACTGCCGCAGCCGATAGATCACTCTATCGGCCAGGCAGGCATGCCGCAAATGGCCGGAAATCGGCCGCCAGCACCTGGGTAGCCCAACGCGACACACTGTACCGCGCAAGCGCTAGCTCATAGACACGGCACGCCAGCGATTATCCGCACACGGGGCGTCTTCATGAATTATCGGGGCTAGGCCTGTGGTGCCTGAGTCTGCTGCCCGGACCGCGTTTCGAGCAGCAGCTTACACAACCGGTTGACGAGCGAGGTGAGGCTCTGGTTTGCTGTTTCGACGGTGAGATGCGCGACCTCGCGATAGAGCGGATCGCGTTTCTCGTAGAGTTCGGTTAGCCGCGCGCGCGGATCCGCGGCTTGCAGCAGCGGGCGGTTCTTGTCGTGGCTGGTGCGGTTGAGC
>JBOIFZ010000005.1:0-1938 GCA_050741735.1 Burkholderiales bacterium | reverse complement strand
CTAGTGTACTGCGTCACACAGATTGTGACTTATCAACCTTCGCCCGTGCCCGCATGACCTTGGCCAGGATGTCGGAGGCGCGGGCGGTCCAAACAAACGGCTTCGGGTTCTGGTTATGCCTCTCAATGTACTGTGTGATGGTACTGACCAGGTCGGGGACGCTGTGGAACACGCCGCGCTTGAGTTGCGTCTCGGAGAGGTCCCGAAAGAAGCGCTCGACCATGTTCAGCCAAGAGGCACTGGTGGGGGTGAAATGCATATGGAAGCGCGGGTGTTTGGCAAACCAGACTTGCACTTGCGGATGCTTGTGGGTCGCGTAGTTGTCGGCGATCAGATGGAGGGTGTTGTGCTGGGGCGTTTCGCGATCGATTTGCCGCAGAAAACGCAGCCACTCCTGATGACGATGGCGTTGCATGCATTGACCGATGACGGTGCCATCGAGCGTATTGAGTGCTGCGAACAAGGTCGTCACGCCATTGCGCTTGTAGTCGTGAGTCATGGTTTGGGCGCGACCGCGCTTGAGCGGTAGTCCCGGCTGCGTCCGATCGAGCGCCTGGATCTGGCTCTTCTCGTCGCAGCACAAGACCAGCGCATGCTCCGGAGGATTGAGGTACAGCCCCACGATGTCTTCCAGCTTCTCGGTGAAGTGCCGGTCGTTCGAGACCTTGAACGTCCTCACCAAGTGGGGCTTGAGCCCGTGCGCCTGCCAGATGCGGCGCACGCTCGACTCGCTCACCTTGGCTACCGCCGCCATCCGGCGCGTGCTCCAATGGGTAGCATTCGCCGGGGGCTCCTGCGTTGTCATCTCCACAATACGCTTGACCTTGCGCGCTGAAATCGCGGGCGTTCTTCCGGGTCGCGGCGCATCGTGTTCGATGCCCCGCAGCCCCTGCGCGATGCAGCGCGCCCGCCAGCGTGCCACGGTTCGCCGCCCCACGTTCAGCTCGGCGCCGACGGCCTTGTCGGTTTCGCCCTTAGCAGCGTGCAAGATCATCTGTGCGCGCTCAGCCAACCGAACCGCAACCCGGCGGCCCGTGGCCCAAGCCTGCAACTGCTTGCGGTGCTCCTCGGTCAGCTCAATTTTCGCTGCGACTCGCATATTGTCTCCCTCTGCACAGAGGAGACACGCAAATCGTAATTAAGTTCATTTATTTATGACGCAGACCACTAGCGCGGTAAAAGAAATGGCACTCGAGGTGCGGCAAGAAGGGCAAAGCTTTCTCCACACGGTGCTCGGCAATCGCCGATATCTGACTATCGCAGGCGGCGTAGCCGCGGCGATACTGCTACTGAGCTGGTTGCTGGGATCATTGTCGCTCGCCTTCGCGCTGGTTTGCGGCGGCCTGGCCATCGCTTACGGAGCCTGGTCGGTGCAATGGATCCTGGCGCAACCCGAAGGCTCCGAACGGATGCGCGAGATTGCCGCCGCTATTCAGCAAGGGGCATCGGCCTATCTCAATCGCCAATACACGACGATCGCCAAGGTCGGGGCCGGATTGTTTCTCCTCATCGGGATCGTGCTCGATTGGAAAACCGCTTTCGGCTTCTTGCTGGGAGCCGTGCTCTCCGGCGCGACCGGTTATATCGGCATGAACATCTCCGTGCGCGCAAATCTGCGCACCGCCGAGGCGGCAAAAAGCGGTCTTAACCCCGCATTGACGCTGGCGTTTCGAGGCGGCGCCATCACCGGACTCTTGGTCGTAGGCCTCGGGCTATTAGGCGTGGCTGGTTATTACGCTCTGCTCGCGGGGCTCGCCCCCGAGGGTACAACGGTGGACCTTGCCCCGCTCATCGGTTTAGGCTTCGGCGGTTCCTTGATCTCGATCTTCGCGCGCTTGGGCGGCGGCATCTTCACCAAGGGCGCCGATGTCGGCGCGGATCTGGTCGGCAAGGTCGAGGCCGGGATCCCGGAAGATGATCCCAGGAATCCCGCCGTCA
>JBOIFZ010000004.1:0-13246 GCA_050741735.1 Burkholderiales bacterium | reverse complement strand
TCTGTTCCTGAAGATGGAAAGCCAGAATCCCGGGGGCTCGATCAAGGACCGCATCGGCCTGTCGATGATCGCCGCCGCGGAGAGGGACGGCAATCTCAAGCCCGGCGGGACCATCATCGAGGCAACCGCCGGCAACACGGGGCTGGGGCTGGCCCTGGTGGCAACGCTGAAGGGTTATCGTTTGATCCTGGTGGTGCCGGACAAGATGAGCCGCGAGAAGATTTTCCATCTCAAGGCGATGGGCGCGGAGGTCATGCTCACCCGCTCCGATGTCGGCAAGGGCCACCCCGAGTACTACCAGGACATGGCCGAGCGCCTGGCCCGGGAAACGCCCGGTTCGTTTTTCGTGAACCAGTTCGGCAACCCCGCCAACCCCTACGCCCACGAAACTACGACCGGACCCGAGATCTGGGAGCAGATGGATCACAAAGTGGACGCCGTGGTGTGCGGCGTCGGCTCGGCCGGCACCATGACGGGGCTATCGCGCTATTTCGCCAAAGTCTCGCCCGCAACAGAGATGGTGCTCGCCGACCCCGTGGGCTCGGTGCTCGCCGAGTATGTCCGCACGGGCAAGGTCGGCGCAGCAGGCAGCTGGATCGTCGAGGGCATCGGCGAAGATTTCATCCCGTCGATCGCCGATTTCTCCCGCGTCAGGAAGGCCTACTCGATCAGCGACGAAGAGGCCTGCACAACCGTACGTGACCTGCTGAAGAAAGAAGGCATCCTCGCGGGTTCTTCATCGGGCACGCTGATCGCCGCCGCGCTGCGTTACTGCCGCGAACAGACTCAGCCCAGGCGTGTCGTTACTTTCGTCTGCGACAGCGGCAACAAATACCTGTCGAAGGTGTTCAACGATTACTGGCTGATGGACCAGGGCTTCCTCAAGCGCGAGCAGTACGGAGACCTGCGCGACCTGATCACGCGCCGCCACGACGAACACGCCACTGTGACCGTCGGCCCCGACGACAAGCTGATGACCGCGTATGCACGCATGAAGCTCTACGACATCTCGCAACTGCCGGTGCTCGACGAGGGCAAAGTGGTGGGCATCGTCGATGAGTGGGATCTGCTCACCGCAACGCAGGAAAATTCGGGACGCTTTCGCGACCCGGTGCGCTCGGCGATGACCCAGCGCATCGAGACCGTCGGCCTGAAGACGCCGCTGACGCAATTGACGGAGGCATTCAACAAGGGCCACGTCGCCATCGTCGTTGACAACGGCAAGTTCTACGGTTTGATCACCCGCATGGACGTTTTGAACCATCTGCGCAATCGCGCTCCCTGATCTCCAAAGCATATTTTCACCGCGAAGACGCAAAGAACGCAGAGAATACCGGTGGCAAAAACAAACTGGAGTTGAGACCCCGCCACGGTGGCACGCGACATTGGCACACCGCCTTTAACTCCGGTCTGCTTTTTCGACTTGATTATTTTTTTCCTTCGCGTTCTTTGCGTCTTTGCGGTGAGAATGTTTTCGGTGAAAAGGGTTTGCGGTGAAAATCAGTTGTTTTAACGGGTAAGATTCAAGAATGAAGAACAGTCAGGACAAGCAGGGCTTCGCGACCCGCGCCATACACGCCGGCCAGTCGCCCGAGCCGACCACCGGCGCGGTGATGACGCCGATTTTTGCCACCTCCACCTTCAAGCAGAGTTCGCCGGGTGTGCACACCGGCTACGAGTACGCGCGCACCCAGAATCCCACGCGCCACGCCTTCGAGCGCTGCATCGCTGACCTGGAGGGCGGCATTCAGGCCTTTGCGTTCGCTTCAGGACTTGCCGCCAGCGCCACGGTGCTGGAATTGCTGGATGCCGGCAGCGACATGGTCGCGGTCGATGACATGTACGGCGGTAGCTGGCGCCTGTTCGAGCGCGTGCGCAAGCGCTCGATGGGACTCAAGGTGAGTTATTCCGACCCCAACGTGACCGGCTCTCTGGAAAAGGCTTTGCAGCCGGACACGAAAATGATCTGGGTCGAGACGCCTTCCAACCCGTTGCTCAAGGTCTCCGACCTTGCGCACGTCGCGAAGATCGGCAAGGAACGCGGCGTTCTCACCGTCGTGGACAACACCTTCGCTTCGCCTTTCGTTCAGCGCCCGCTCGATCTCGGCATCGACCTCGTGGTTCATTCCGTGACCAAGTACATCAACGGACACTCCGACATGGTCGGCGGCATCGTGGTGGTCAGGGAGCGCAAGGACCTCATAGAGAAACTGGAGTTTATGCAGAACGCCATCGGCTCCATCCTCGACCCGTTCTCCAGTTTTCTCGCGCTGCGCGGGGTCAAGACGCTGCCGCTGCGCATGAAGCAACACTGCGGCAATGCCATGCATCTGGCCGCGTGGCTGCAGTCGCATCCGAAAGTCGAGCGGGTGATCTACCCCGGACTGCCGAGCCACCCGCAACACCTGTTGTCGGCGAAACAGATGAACGGTTTCGGCGCCATGATCGCCGTCTATCTCAAAACGGACATGGATGGCGTGCGCCGAGCGCTGGAAGCCTGCAAGGTGTTCACGCTAGCCGAAAGCCTGGGTGGCGTGGAAAGCCTGGTCGGGCATCCGGTCACCATGAGCCACGTCTCGCTGCCGGTGGAACTTCGCGCCCGGCTCGGCATCACCGACAACCTGGTGCGTCTGTCGGTCGGCATCGAGGACATCAACGATCTGATCGCGGACCTCGATCAGGCATTGGCAAGGATCTGATGATGAATTCGCGCCTGGTTTACACGGGGATTTTCCTGGTCTGCTGCGCACTGATCGGCTTCGGGCTATACCTCCAGCACGCACAGGGGCTCGAGCCTTGCCCGATGTGCATCCTGCAGCGCTACGCCTTCATTGCCATCGGCGTGATCGCGCTGGTCGCAGCACTCCACAACCCGGGAACAACCGGCAGGCGGATTTACGGCGCGCTGCTGGTGATCTTCGCCGGTCTCGGCGGCGGTGTCGCCACGCGCCACGTCTGGCTCGAGCACAACCCGCCCAAGGTCTTCGACTGCGGCGCCGACTTCGGCTACATGATGGAGTCCTTGCCGCTGGCCGACGCACTGCCCATGATCTTCCGCGGCACCGGCGACTGCACCAAGGTGTTGTGGCGGTTCTTCGGTCTTTCGATTGCGGAATGGGCGTTGATCTGGTTCGCGATATTTCTGATCGCCGCGCTCGTTGCCGCGGCTATCAAGCCCAAACGCCTGAGGATGTTCGGGCCCTGAGGTTAGGGCCCCGAGATCAAGTCCATCCAGTCGCGCGGCAACAGCCGCGCCACCAGGGCGTAGCCGCCTTTGCCGTCGGGAATGTAGATCGCGGCCTCGCCCTGGGTGCCCAGATGAAACCCTTCCGCGTCCCACAGATTGAAGCCGTGGGAGACCAGCACGGTATTCGTGCCGGGCGCGGGCATTGCGGCAAGCATCTTCTTCAGGGCGGCGATAGCCTGTTCCCGGCGCGGCGCCGCCTCGGCGGACCGGCTTACGCCGGTGAGCATCGGCTCGAGTGTGTAGCCTCCGAATGCGAGGTCCGCGGTTTCCCGGCAACGGCAAAACTCGCTGGCCAGCACCTCGCCGACCGGGATTTTCAGCTTCCTGAACTGCGCGCCGATCAGCTTCGCCTCTTCGCGGCCGTCGTCGTTGAGATTGCGCTGGGTTTCGCAGCGCTTCAGGTCCACCCCTTGCTCGAGGTAGGCCGGTCCGGTATCGGCATGGCGAAAATAGATCACGTAGCCGCCCCGCTTGAGTGCGGCGGTGAGCGATTCGCCGCTCAGTGCATGTTCCTGTTCCGAAACGCCGGACGGCGCCGAACGAACCACCGTAGAGAACGCCGCCAGCAGTACCAGGGCCGGCAGGACTACGGCGAATCGCAACGCAATGCGTGACCGGCCTGTCACCCTCAACCCTCGCTGGTCACGTGCGACAACTCGCGCCAGAACTCGAGCGCGGACTGGGTGCGCCACTCAACGTGGCGGCGCAGCGCCTTTGCGATCACAGGGCCGAATCGGGAATCGTGCTTGGCGGCCAGCGCCTGCGGGATACCGCCGAGAATTTCCTCCTCGGTGAAGTAGGGAATTTCCTTCAGCATCAACGCCAGCAACAACAACCCGGTCTGATAGATGTCCACGTGCCGCCCGACTGCGCCGAACTCTTCGGGATTGAAGGCTTCGGGCGGGCGCATCCAGTCGGCCAGCAGCGTCTTGAACACCCGGATATCGGACTCCAGCCTGGTCAGCCCCAGATCGCCGACCTTGAACGACCACACCGGCTCCCCCAGCAGCCTGCGCTTGCGCCGCGTTTCGGTGACGAAAATGTTGCCCGGATGCAGGTCTTTGTGGACATATCCGGCGGCATGGATGTAGTCGAGCGCCTGGAGTATGTCGCTCGCGACATAGGGAATCCAGCGATCCGCGTCCAGGTTCCGGCGGGCGATCAGGTTGGTGAGCGGGAAGCTGCAACGTTCGATGATGAGATAGAAAGTGTCCTGATACTCGAACGCGTCGTAGACGAACGTAATGTTCGGATGGCGCATCACCAGCAGCTTGCGCAGCTCGTCCTGCCAGATATCGCGCACCTCAAAGTAGGATTTGTCGTGCGGCAGAAGGATCTTGGCGACCAGTGCATTTCCCCAATCGTCGTTGCACTCGTACACCATGCCGAATCCTCCCTTGCCGATCGGCTCGCCAATGAAGTAGCGGCGCTCCTCGTTGACGATCACCTCGCCCGTGACCGGCAGCCGGAACTGCGGCGGTTGGCGGAACGCCAGGCTCTTGAAGGCGTCGAGGCCGGGCGACTTCATGGGGAGCGTACGGTCATGGTCACTTCAGTGTCGGTCGCGGAATGACCGGCGCCTGCCCGCGCCTGTAAACCATCACGGTGCGTTTGAAGGTGATAAGGATCGCACCGTCCTGATTGAAGCCTGTCGTTTTCACGGTCACGATGCCGACGTTGGGACGCGACCTGGATTCGCGTTTCTCCAGCACCTCGGACTGCGAGTAGATGGTATCGCCTTCGAATACCGGATTGGGCAGGCGCACCTCATCCCAGCCCAGGTTGGCAAAGACATTCTGGGATACGTCGGTTACGCTCTGTCCGGTGACCAATGCGACGGTGAACGTGGAATCCACCAGCGGCTTCTTGAACTCCGTTTGTGCGGCGTAATGTGCGTCGAAATGAATCGGCGCCGTGTTCTGGGTGAGCAGCGTGAACCAGATGTTGTCGGTCTGTGTCACGGTGCGGCCGAGGGGATGACGATACACGTCGCCGACCTCGAAGTCCTCGTAGAACCTTCCCTTCCAGCCTGCTTTCTCAACCATGTCTGACTCCCTTGAACCTTACCTCTCTTAACACGAAGGACACGAAGGAACGGCAAAATCACACAAAGGAGGGCGAAAACACGGCCTGATTTACAGCGCACATTTTGGATCCAGTTTCTGACGTTTGTGGTCCTTGAACAACTCTTTCCTCGTAATTGTCCTTGGTTCACCTTCGTGTTCCTTTCTTGCTTTTCCTTCGTGTCCTTCGTGTTGAACGCGTTTTGCTTTTTTTTAGATTGCCTGATCCTGTTGTAACCGGGCGATAAAGCCGTCGTCGAAACCCAGTTCCCGCAGGATCGCACGCGTATGCTGGCCGACAGCGGGAATCGGATCCATGCGCGGCTCCACCCCTTGCATGGTCACCGGAGGGACCAACGCCTTGATGGTGCCCTTCGGCGAATCCACTTCGCGCCAGCGGTCGCGGGCCTGCAATTGTGGATGGCCCCAGAATTCCTGCATGGTGTTCAATCGCGCATTGGCGATCTGCGCTTTGTCCAGACGCTCCACCACCCGCTCCGCGGTCAATTTCGATAATGCCGAAACAATGATATCGGTGAGCGCCTGCCGGTTGGCAACGCGATGGCTGTTGCTGTCGAAGCGCGGATCGACTGCAAGCTGCGGCTCGCCCAGTGCGATCGCGCAGAAATTCGCCCATTCCCGTTCATTCTGGATGCCGAAGAACACGGTCTTGCCGTCGCCCGCCGGAAATGGCCCGTATGGATGAATGGTCGCGTGTGCGGTACCGGTGCGCGGCGGCGCGGTGCCGCCGTAGCCGGTGAAGTAGGCAGGGTAGCCCATCCATTCGCCCAGCGCCTCGAACATGGAGACGTCGAACGCCGTGCCCTGGCCGGTCTTTTCGCGTTGGAAAAGTCCGGTGAGGATACCGGTGTAACCGTACATTCCAGCGGCGATGTCAGCGATCGAGATGCCCGACTTCGCCGGCGTCTCGGGCGTGCCGGTCACAGAGACGACTCCCGACTCGCACTGGATCAGCAGATCGTAGGCTTTCTTCATGCTGTACGGGCCGTCGGGACCGTAGCCGGAAATATTGCAGGCGACGATGCGCGGGTTCTTGTCCAGCAGATCGCCGGATGCAAGTCCTAAACGCGCCGCCGCGCCGGGCACCAGATTCTGCACGAACACATCGGCTTTCTTCACCAGCCGGTCGAGAATCGCCGCAGCATCCGGATGCTTCACGTCCAGCGTGAGGCTTTCCTTGGAGCGGTTGAGCCAGACGAAATGCGAGGACTGGCCGAGCACCGTCTTGTCGTAGCCGCGCGCAAAATCGCCTGCCTGCGGGCGTTCGATCTTGATCACCCGTGCGCCGAGATCGGCGAGCTGCCGCGTGGTGAACGGCGCAGCCACGGCTTGTTCCAGCGAGACGACTGTTATGCCTTGCAGTGGCAGCATTATCTAAAACCTAAACGCGTTGAACACGAAGGACACGAAGGAAATACGAAGGAAATACGAAGGTACACGAAGGAGAACCGATACAAAAAACAGTATTGTGAAAACACATCGATGCCGACCAACGTCCGTTCAAAAAGCGCGCAGGAGAAACTGGTTCTATTAAGGGAAATTACGCGTTCTCGAACTTCTCAACGAAGAAACTATTATTTGGTTGTTGTCTTTCCTTCGTGTACCTTCGTATTTCCTTCGTGTCCTTCGTGATAATCGCGGTTCAGGGGGTTTTTGCGAAAGCAACGCCGATCATGGAGTCGCGGGTCACCAATGCGGCGAGCTTCTCCTCCGACCAACCCTCGGTGCCCGCCGGACGCTTGGGCAGTACCAGATAGCGCATGTCGGCGGTGGAATCGTGCACGCGTACCGTGACATGGCCGGGAATGGCGGTACCGAACTCACGGAGCACGTCGCGCGGCTGATTGATCACCCGCGATCGGTAGTTGCGGCTCTTGTACCAGTCCGGCGGCAGCCCGAGCAGCCAGCGCGGATAGCAGGAGCACAGCGTGCATACGATGACGTTGTGCACCTGGTCGGTGTTCTCCACCACCACCAGCTTGTACGGCCCGCGTTCCATTCTGAGCGTCTCGCACGCGGCGTTGCCGTCGCTGAGCAGAAGCTTCCGATATTCCGGGTCGGTCCAGGCCCTGGCCACAACCCTGGCGCCCAGCAGCGGCGTGCGGTTGTCCATGTCTTCCACTTGGCGGCGCACTTCATCCGCGCTGAGGATGCCGTTCTCGATCAGCAGCTCGCGCACGGCGATCTCCATCGCCCGCCATTGAGTGATGGTGTCGTCCTGGTCCGGGCGCGGCGGATGCCGGTGTGGTTGCGTGTGACCGTGTCGATGGTCGTGGTCGTGCGGGTGATCGTGATCG
The DNA here is from genome assembly GCA_050741735.1 of Burkholderiales bacterium. Lineage (GTDB taxonomy): Bacteria > Pseudomonadota > Gammaproteobacteria > Burkholderiales > JACQAP01 > JACQAP01. The sequence goes on along the minus strand of JBOIFZ010000004.1, from coordinate 5,618 downwards.
TGCGGCATGTCAGCCCCGCTCCAGCCAATGTTGGAAGATTTCGACATCGACGGTATCACCGGGACTGCCGTCGTACGCGGGCCAGACCTCTCGCTGGAGGAACCGCACGCGGTACAGCGGCTGTTTCGGCAGGCCCGGGCGGGCGTAAGCCAGTTCCTCGGGATTGCCATACGCGCCGCACAGGCGCTCGATCACGCCGCGTTTGCCGCGGATGTAGTAGGGGGTGCGCACATGGCCGATCGGATAGGCTGCCCGCACCGCGACGCGGTCGCCGGTTCGGAACTGCGGCGTTACGCTCTCAGCGGCCGCCATCGGCGCGCGCCTGCGCTGCGGCCATCTTGCGGCCGAGTTCGTCGACGCTGATGACGCCGCGCTGGATCAGGGTCTGCGTGATCGAATAGATCCAGCGCTCGTAATAGCTCATCTTGTCGTAAGCATCGAGCCCCAGTCCCTCGATGTTACGGCGGAGCTCGTCCACGGTCATCAGTCCCTTCTTGGTGAGCAATACCAGCAATGCATCCACGCGCTTTTCCCAGAGCGCGTAATCATGCTCGGTCGGTTCGACGGTTCCCGCCGGGAGACCGCCCATGTCATGGATGCCGCGGTAGTTGATCATGACTGCATCAGAAGAACGAACGTGGGACTTCGATTATAGGACGCTTCCGGCCGCTCGCGATATTGGGCCTGGCTTCCCTAGTAGGAGCGCGGCAGGCCGAGCACGTGCTCGGCAATGTAGGCCAGGATCAGGTTGGTGGAGACCGGCGCGACCTGGTACAACCGCGTCTCGCGGAACTTGCGTTCGATGTCGTACTCGGCGGCGAAGCCGAAACCGCCGTGGGTCTGGAGACAGGCGTTGGCCGCCTCCCAGGACGCGTCCGCAGCGAGCATCTTGGCCATGTTCGCTTCCGCCCCGCAGGGCTTGCCCGCCTCAAACAACGCGGCCGCCTTGTAGCGCATCAGGTCGGCGGCCTCGACGTTGACGTGGGCGCGCGCGATCGGAAACTGAACGCCCTGGTTCTGGCCGATCGGCCGCCCGAACACGACGCGCTCCCTGGCGTAGCGGGAGGCGCGCTCGATGAACCAGTGCCCGTCGCCGATGCACTCGGCGGCGATCAGGATGCGCTCTGCGTTCATGCCGTCGAGGATGTAGCGGAAACCCTTGCCCTCCTCGCCGATAAGGTTCTCGGCGGGCACTTCGAGATTGTCGAGGAACACTTCGTTGGTCTCGTGGTTCGGCATGTTGCGAATCGGCCGCACCGTGATTCCCTTGCCGCCCGAAGTGCGCAAGTCCACCAGGAATACCGACAGGCCGTCGGACTTGTTCTGCACCTGGTCCAGCGGCGTGGTGCGTGCCAGCAGCAACATCAGGTCGGAATGCTGCACGCGTGAGGTCCAGACCTTTTGCCCATTGACGATGTAGCGGTCGCCCTTGCGAACCGCCATGGTCTTGAGCCTGGTGGTATCGGAGCCGGTGGTCGGCTCGGTCACCGCGAACGACTGCAGCCGCAGTTTTCCCGCGGCAATGTCTGGCAGATACTTGTGCTTTTGCGCTGCGGAGCCATGGCGCAGCAGAGTGCCCATGATGTACATCTGTGCATGGCAGGCGCCGGAATTGGCGCCCGAGCGGTTCACCTCTTCGAGGATGATCGAGGCCTCGGTGATGCCGAGCCCGGCCCCGCCGTACTCCTCCGGAATCAGTGCCGACAGCCATCCGGCGTCGGTCAGCGCACGCACGAACTCTTCGGGATAGGCGTGCGCTTCGTCGAGTTTGCGCCAGTACTCGCCGGGAAAACGCGAGCACAGGTCGCGCACCGCCGCGCGGATCTGCTGATGGGATTCTGCCCGGTCCATTGTTGTGGGGGTGTCCTGCCGCTGAAACAAAAAAGGGCTGGCTCGACGGCCAGCCCTTTTCGGTGGGTTTGCTTATTTTCCGAGGAGTTTCTGCAGCTCGCCGGACTCGTACATCTCGCGAATTATGTCCGCGCCGCCGACGAACTCGCCATTGACGTAAAGCTGTGGAATCGTCGGCCACTTGGAGAATTCCTTGATGCCCTGGCGGATGTCCTGATCGGCCAGAACATCCACGGTGGCGACATTCTCGACGCCGCAGGCCTCGAGAATCTGCACTGCCGCAGCGCTGAAACCGCACATCGGCGCGTCCGGCGTGCCCTTCATATACAGCACGATCGGATTGCCGGTGACCTGCTGCTTGATCTTTTCCTGTGCATCCATTGGCGATACCCCTGGAAGATTAAAGGGAGTGCCCGTTCCGGATCGTGCCCGGCGGAGACACTCCCGTTAGACGGCAACGATATTAACGACTCGGCGAATCGGGCGTCAATAGGCGCCCGCCGGCAATTCGCGGCAATCCCGCAATATCGGCACGGAATACCAGCTCACCAAAGCCCGCGTTACGCAATAGGTCTCTGCAAGCCTCGGCTTGATTGTAGCCGTGCTCGAGCAGCAGCCAGCCGCGCGGGCGCAGATAATTCGGCGCGGCACCGACGATACGGCGAAGCTCCGCGAGTCCGTCGGCACCGGCGGCGAGCGCCGGGTGCGGCTCGAAGCGCAGGTCGCCCTGTCGCAGATGCGGGTCGTCTGCGGCAACGTAAGGCGGGTTCGCCACGATCAGATCGAAGCGGCGGCCGCTCAACGCTGCGAACCAGTCGCTTTGCAGGAAATCCACCTCGACGCCGAGCGCGGCTGCGTTCTCGCGCGCCAAAGCCAATGTAGGACTCGAACTGTCCACCGCGGCGACCTGTGCCGCGCGCCGTTGGTGCGCGATCGCGATGGCAATGCATCCGCTGCCGGTGCCGAGATCCAGTACCTTGCGCGCTTCACCTTGCGGCAGCCTTTCCAGCGCCGCTTCCACCAGCTCCTCGGTCTCCGGGCGCGGGATCAGCACGTCGGGCGTAACCCGCAACGGCAGCCCGTAGAACTCCTTCACTCCGACCAGGTAGGCCACCGGGTGACCCTTCGCCCTGAGCAACACGAGAGAGCGGAATCTTGCAGCGGCTTCGGAATCGGCCGTTTGGTCCGGGTGAGTGGTCAGCCAGGCGCGCGTTACGCCCAGCGCGAATCCCAACAGCACCTGCGCTTCGCGCCGCGCTTCAGCCGCATCGCGGTCCGCGGCCAGGTCCCGCACCGCTTTGTCGAGAAGCGCGCCGACTTTTGCGATCACGTTTGGGTCGCGACCATGTCCTCTGCCATTGCGGCAAGCTGTTCGGCCTGATGCTCGGCCATAAGCGCGCCGATCAAGTCGTCGAGTGCGCCGTCCATGATCTGATCGATTTTGTACAGCGTGAGGTTGATGCGGTGATCGGTGACGCGTCCCTGAGGGAAGTTGTAGGTGCGGATGCGTTCGGAGCGATCGCCGCTGCCGATCAGCGACTTGCGGGTCGCCGCCTGTTTTGCCTGCTGCTCGCGCAACTGCTTGTCCTTGATGCGCGCAGCCAGCACGGCCAGCGCCTGAGCCTTGTTCTTGTGCTGGGAACGGTCGTCTTGGCACTCGACCACGATGCCGGTCGGGATGTGGGTCACGCGAACGGCGGAATCGGTCTTGTTGATGTGCTGCCCGCCCGCGCCGGAAGCGCGGAAGGTGTCGATGCGCAGTTCCGTGGGATTGAGCACTACGTCCTCGACCGCATCGACTTCCGGCAGCACCGCCACCGTGCAGGCGCTGGTGTGGATGCGCCCCTGGGTCTCGGTCTTTGGCACGCGCTGCACGCGATGGCCTCCGGACTCGAACTTGAGTTTCGAGTAGGCGCCGTAGCCGATGATCTTGGCGATCACCTCCTTGTATCCGCCCAGTTCGCTCGGGCTTTCCGAAATCAGGTCCACTTTCCAGCCCTGGCGTTCAGCGTAGCGGGTGTACATGCGGAACAGGTCGCCGGCAAACAGCGCCGATTCGTCGCCGCCGGTGCCGGCGCGGATTTCCAGGAAGATATTGCGCTCGTCGCTCGGATCCCTGGGAAGCAATTGCCTTTGCAGCTCGGCCTCGATGCCAGCGAGCCTCTGTTTGCCCTGGCGCACTTCGGCTTCGGCCAGTTCGCGCATTTCCGGGTCGCTTGCCAGCTGCAATGCCGAGGTGACGTCCCGCTCGGCTGCCTTGTAAGCGTTGTAGAGCTCGACCACCGGCATGATCTCGGCATGCTCTCGGGTGAGCTTGCGGTAATTGTCGAGATTCTTCGTGACGTCTTCGCCGGAGAGCAACGCGCTGAGTTCCTCCAACCTGGCGGACAGTTGCGCCAGCTTGGAAGCAATCGAAGGTTTCATTCCGGCGGATTGACCTGGTAAAGGCGGGCGAGCGCCGCGACCAGGGAATCGCGCTCCCTGGCTTCGGCGGAACTGAGTGCGTGCGTCGGTGCGTGCAGGAACTTGTTGGTCAGCGCATGGGAGAGTTGCTCGAGCACTTTCTGCGGCTCTTCGCCCTTCGCCAGCAGCTTCGCGGCACGGTCGAACTCGTGGCGGCGCATGCGTTCCGCGTGATCGCGCAGCGCGCGAATGGTGGGTACCAGTTCGCGGGTCTCGAACCAGTGCATGAAATCGTGAACACTGGCATTGATGATCGCCTCCGCCTGCGCCACCGCCGCCTGGCGGGTGTCGAGGCCTTCCTGAAGGATCTTGCCGAGGTCGTCCACGCTGTAAAGAAACACGTCATCTAGCTCGGCCACTTCGGCTTCGACGTCGCGTGGCACCGCCAGATCGATCATCAGCATCGGCCGGTGCCGGCGCGCCTTGATCGCGCGCTCAATCATGCCTTTGCCGAGTATCGGCAACTGGCTTGCCGTACAGGACACCACGATGTCGTGCATTGCCAACTGCTCGGGCATGTCGTTGAGGGTGATCGCCTGCCCCTGGAAGCGGGCCGCCAGTTCCTCGCCGCGCTCCAGCGTGCGATTGGCAAAGGTCGTGTGGCGCGGCTGTTTGGCGGCGAAGTGCGTGGCACAGAGTTCGATCATTTCGCCGGCTCCGATGAACAACACTTTCTGCTCGCCGATGCTCGGATAAATGCGTTCGGCGACCTTTACCGCGGCCGCGGCCATCGACACCGAGTTGGTGCCGATCTCGGTCTGGGTGCGCACTTCCTTCGCCACGGAGAAAGTCGACTGGAACAGTTTGTGAAGCACGGTGCCGAGCGTACCGGCATGCTCGGCGGTCTTCACCGCGTCTTTCATCTGCCCGAGGATCTGCGGCTCTCCCAGTACCATGGAATCCAGCCCGCTCGCCACCCGGAACGCATGCGCGACTGCGCGCTCGCGCGGCAGCGTATAAAGAAAGGGCTCGAGCGATTGCGACTTGAGATGGTGAAAGCGCGCCAGCCAGTCGATCGCGCGCTCGGGTTCCGGGGTGCTGCAATAGACCTCGGTGCGGTTGCAGGTGGAAATGATCGCCGCCTCCCTGACCTGTTCGTGATTCACCAGGTCGCGCAGCGCTTCCTCCAGATTGGCGGCGTGAAAAGTCACCTGCTCGCGAACCGCGAGCGGGGCCGTGTTGTGATTGACGCCGAAAGCAAAAAGCTGCATCGGAACCCTGAAACGACAAGGGACCTGACGGCCCCGGAAAAGCCGTCAATTATAAGGCAAATGGGGGGCTTTCCCTTGGATTCAGGGGTTTGG
>JBOIFZ010000003.1:0-3084 GCA_050741735.1 Burkholderiales bacterium | reverse complement strand
GTTCGGCCTGGAACTCGATCTCGACCAGTACATGATCGTCGCAGTGGGTGACTTCAACATGGGCGCGATGGAGAACAAAGGCCTCAACATCTTCAATACCAGGTACGTGCTGGCCCGCGCCGATACCGCCACCGACAACGACTTCATGTCCCTCGACCGGGTGGTGGCGCACGAGTACTTCCACAACTGGACGGGTAACCGGGTGACCTGCCGCGACTGGTTCCAGTTGAGCCTCAAGGAAGGGCTCACCGTTTTCCGCGACCAGGAGTACGGTGCCGACACCTACTCGCGTCCGGTGCAGCGCATTCAGGAAGTACGGGGGCTGCGCGGTGCACAGTTTCCCGAGGATGCCGGTCCGATGGCGCACCCGGTTCGGCCCGCGTCGTACATTGAGATCAGCAACTTCTACACCGCCACCGTGTACCAGAAGGGCGCGGAAGTGGTGCGCATGATCCACACGCTCATCGGAACCGCGAACTTCCGCAAGGGCATGGATTTGTACTTCCAACGCCACGACGGCAGCGCGGTGCGAACCGAGGAATTTGTCCAGGTCATGCAGGACGCCTCGGGCCTGGACCTCACCCAGTTCAAGCGCTGGTATGACCAGGCCGGCACGCCAACCCTGGAGGTACGCGGGAATTACGATGCAGTCGCCGGGCGCTACACGCTGACCGTGAAGCAGTCCTGCCCGCCGACCCCTGGGCAGGGAGAGAAGCTGCCCTTCCACATCCCGCTGGCAGTCGGCCTGGTCGGGCCGGACGGCCACGATATTCCATTGCAACTGGACGGCGAGAAGAGGGCTGCCGGTACAACGCGCGTCCTGTCCGTGAAACGGGCCGAGGAAGAATTCGTGTTCCTCAACGTGACCCGGCAACCGGTGCCTTCATTGCTGCGCGGCTTTTCGGCGCCGGTGAACCTGCGCATCGAATACAGCGATGCCGATCTCACCCATTTGATGGCACATGATTCCGACGCCTTCAACCGCTGGGAAGCGGGACAGCGCCTGGCGCTCAAGCTGCTACTGCGCGGCATCGCGTCGTATCGCGCGGGCCATGCACCGGCGTTTCCTGAATCCTTCGTCAAGGCGTTTTCGCGCGCGCTCGCTGACGCGGCGCAGGACCCGGCGTTCGCCGCCGAAGCGCTGGCCCTGCCCTCCGAGGGATACGTCGCCGAACAGATGGAAGAGGCGGATCCTGATGCTATCCACGCCGTGCGCGTGGCACTGCGCAAATACCTGGCCACGGCGCTCGAAGGCGAGCTGCTTGCCGCCTACCAGGCCTTCGCGGCGCCCGGCCCCTACAACCCTGATGCAAAGGCGGCGGGGCAGCGCAGCCTGCGCAATCTCTGCCTGTCGTATCTGATGGAACTGGACGATGTCGCGGTGCGGACGTTGTGCGCCAATCAGTTCGATTCCGCGGACAATATGACCGACTCCATGGCGGCGCTGACCGCTCTGGCCAATACAAACTGCCCGGAGCGATTCGGAGCACTGGAGAGGTTTTACGCGAAATGGAAGGACGAGTCGCTGGTCATGGACAAGTGGTTCTCGGTACAGGCCACGTCCCGGCTGCCCGATACGCTCGCCGCAGTAAAGCGTCTGATATCGCATCCGGCGTTCAACTTGAAGAACCCCAACAAGGTGCGCGCGGTGATCGGCAGCTTCTGCCAGGGTAACCACGTGCGCTTCCACGCCGCCGACGGTTCCGGTTATGCGTTCGCCGCCGACCAGGTGATCGCACTGGACCCGCTCAATCCACAGGTCGCCGCGCGGCTGGCCCGCTCATTCGATCGCTGGCGCAAATTCGACACGATCCACCAGACCCAGGCCAAAGCGGCGCTCGAGCGCATCCGCGACACCGCGGGCCTGTCCAAGGACACCACCGAAGTCGTGACCAAAGCACTGTCCACTTCATCCCCCGCTGATTGACCACGACTTCACTTCGAGGTCGCGGACCACCCCTCGTCATTGGATCCAGCCGGCCACACCTGGCGGACGCAATCGAGTTGATCGGCGCTGCTACGCCCTTAGCGGGATTTCGGGCAGCGACGCCGACCGAGTGCCCGGCAAAGGCCGGTTCCCGGGGTCGTGGTAGGTGAAAACCGCAGCGAACTTGGTGAGGCCAGTGCGGTTCCTGCCGGCGGCATGCAGCAGGCGGCAGTGAAAGAACAGCACGTCGCCGGCATCCAGCTCCGCGGTCACCCGCCCCCGGAGGATCCTGCGGTTCTCCTCCAAATCTTCACGCAGGAAAAGCGCGTCATCGAACTGCTCGCGCCGGAACTCGATCCGGTGCGAACCCGGCACCAGCAGCAGACAACCGTTTTCCTCGTGTTCCTGGCCGAGCGCCAGCCACACCGATATCAGTTCCGGTTCTTCGAACGACCAGTAACGGATGTCCTGATGCCAGGAAGTCGCGCTGCTGAAGGCGGGATTCTTGGTCATCACGCAATTGTGATGGGGCTGGGAGAGAACCACTCTCGGGCCGAGCAACTGCCGCATGCGGCCGACAATTTCCGGCGCGACCGCCCACTCACGAAACAGGTCGTCCCGGGAAAAAGCCTGCAGCAGCCGGCGCACGGTGCGGCCGCCCCGCGCGCCGAGCGACGCCGGCGATCCGGGGTACTTCAACTGTGCTTCATATTCCAGCGGACCGATTTCTTCACCGAGATGCCGCATCGCCAGCGCCTTCATGCGTTCGGACAGTGCATGTGCGACAATTTTTCTCACGATCACGAAACCACTGCGGTCAAACGCTGCGATTTGTTGTGCGGAAAAGAGGTTCAAGGAAATACAGGCGAGGGCTAGGAAGGAAAGAAAGCGGCACACTTATTGAGGTTCGTGTAAATGACGGAAGACGTTTTCCCTCATCCCAACCCTTCTCCCGGAGGGAGAAGGACTTGTCTTCCCTCGCGCCTAGAGCCTCGCGCCTGGGTTTATTACCCTTCACCGATGTTGAACGTTGAACTTCTCAAGCGCTTCGACACCGGGACAGAGATCGGCTTCGGTCAATTTGTTGAAAGGCGTTTCAACGGTGTCCAGGTGGGCATGCAGGTCTTCCGGGTCGGGGTCCACGTGCAGCACCCCGG
>JBOIFZ010000002.1:0-3859 GCA_050741735.1 Burkholderiales bacterium | reverse complement strand
CATTCACATCGGCCACGCGGTGAACAAGATTCTCAAGGACATCGTGGTGAAATCAAAAACGCTTGCCGGTTTCGATTCGCCCTACGTTCCCGGCTGGGACTGCCACGGCCTGCCGATCGAGCACCAGGTCGAAAAGGTGCACGGTAAGAACATACCGGCAGCGCAGTTCCGCAAGCTGTGCCGCGAGTATGCGGCCGAGCAGATCGAGCGCCAGAAGGCGGGCTTCATCCGTCTCGGGGTGCTCGGCGACTGGCAGAACCCATACCGCACGATGGATTTCAAGACCGAAGCGGACATCATCCGTGCGCTCGGCCGCATCCGCGAACGCGGCTATCTGTACGCGGGCGCAAAACCGGTGCACTGGTGCATGAACTGCCGCTCCGCGTTGGCGGAGGCCGAGGTGGAATACGAGGACCGCACCTCCCCGGCGATCGACGTGGCGTTCAAGGTCGCGGACAACAAGACGCTTGCCCGGGCGCTGCGCTTCTCGCATATCTACGAGCCGGTGTTTGCCGTTATCTGGACCACCACGCCGTGGACGCTGCCGGCCAACCAGGCGGTGGCCGTTCATCCAGAGTTCGAATACGTGCTGGTGCGCTTCGCTGCGGGGAATTTCATCCTTGCCAGGGAACTCGCAGACAAATGCATGGATGCCTACCGGGTCGGCGATCGCCAGATCGTCGCCGAGTTCAAGGGCGCGGACATCGAGAACCTTGTCCTGGAGCACCCGTTCTATGGTCGCCGGGTTCCGGTGGTGCTCGGTGAGCACGTGACGCTGGATGCCGGTACCGGACTGGTGCACACCGCGCCTGCACACGGCCTCGACGACTATGTGGTCGGATCGCGCTACGGGCTGCCGGTGGACAACCCTGTGGACGACGACGGCGTCTTCCTTGCCAAGGTGCCGCTGGTCGGCGGATTGTCGGTGTGGAAGGCGAACGACGTCATCATCAAGGCGCTGGAGGACAAGCAACGCCTGATCCGCATCGAATCCGTCAGGCACAGCTACCCGCACTGCTGGCGCCACAAGACTCCGATCATCTTCCGCGCCACCCGCCAGTGGTTCATAGGCATGGAAGCGGGCAGCGGACGGACGCTGCGCGAAATCGCCAGGGCCGCGGTGAACGCGACTGCGTTCTATCCGGCCGGTGGCCGGGCGCGGCTCGAGGCGATGATCGCCACCCGTCCGGACTGGTGCGTGTCGCGCCAGCGCAACTGGGGCACGCCCATCGCCTTTTTTGTGCACAAGGAAACCGCCGAACTGCATCCGCGCACCGGAGAGTTGCTGGAGCAGGTGGCGCAGCGCGTCGAGAACGAAGGCATCGAAGCCTGGTTCTCGCTGGAGCCGACGGAATTGCTCGGCGGCGAGGCTGCAACATACCGGAAAGTGCCGGATACGCTCGACGTCTGGTTCGATTCCGGCACCACGCATGTGGGCGTTCTTGAGCGGCGCGCGGAATTGACCAAGCCGGCGGACCTTTATCTCGAAGGCCACGATCAGCACCGGGGCTGGTTCCAGTCTTCGCTGCTCACTGGCTGTGCCATCGACGGCCGCGCCCCCTTCAAGAGCGTGCTGACCCACGGCTTCGCGGTGGACGGCCATGGCCGCAAGATGTCGAAGTCACTCGGCAACGTGATCGCGCCGCAGAAAGTGATGGATACGCTGGGCGCGGATATCCTGCGGCTTTGGGTGGCGGCAACCGATTACTCCGGCGAACTGTCAATCTCCGACGAAATCCTCAAGCGTGTGGTGGAGAGCTACCGCCGCATCCGCAATACGTTGCGCTTCTTGCTGGCCAACCTCGATGACTTCGATCCGCAAGGACACCTGTTACCGGTGAGCGAGTGGCTGGAAATCGACCGTTACGCGCTGCAGATGGCCGCGCGTCTGCAGGAACAGATCACCCGGGACTACGAGAACTACGAATTCCACCTGGTGATGCAGAAGCTGCAGGCTTTCTGTTCAGAGGACCTGGGCGGGTTCTATCTCGACATCCTCAAGGACCGGCTCTACACCGCGGGCAAGGATTCGAAACCGCGGCGCTCGGCCCAGAACGCGTTGCATCACATCACCCACGGTCTGCTGCGGTTGATGGCGCCGGTGCTTTCTTTCACCGCTGACGAAGCCTGGGCGATTTTCATCCGCGATCCGGGCGACAGCGTGCTGCTGCGCACCTGGTATGCGTTTCCTGACTCGGGGATCGATCTGCTCGGCCGCTGGGAGAAAATTCGCGCCATCCGCGCGGAGGTGCAAAAGGAACTGGAGGCGGTCCGTGTGGCAGGCAGGATCGGCTCATCGCTGCAGGCGGAAGTCGAAATCCACGGCGACGGCGAGCGCTATGAGGTGGCGAGTTCGCTCGGAGACGACCTGCGCTTCGTTTTGATCACCTCGCGGGCCAAGTTGATCAGGAGTGCCGATGCGCGGATCGTGGTGAATGCCAGCCCACACCGCAAGTGCGAGCGCTGCTGGCATTACCGTGCCGACGTGGGCCATGACCCGGCGCATCCGGACATCTGCAGTCGTTGCACGTCCAACCTTTTCGGAGCAGGCGAGCCCCGGGTCCATGCGTAGCATCGCGGTATGGCTGGGCCTGAGTGCGCTGATCGTCGTACTCGATCAGATCACCAAGCAGGTCATCCTGCACACGATCGCGTTCGGCCAGACCGTGGACGTGTTGCCGCCGGTTTTCAGTTTGGCCCTGACCTACAATCCCGGCGCGGCGTTCAGCTTCCTGGCGTGGGCGTCGGGTTGGCAGCGTTACTTCTTCATGGTGATCGCGCTGGCGGCGTCGATTCTGATTGTCTACATCATGAAAAAACATGCGCGCGACCGCTTCCTGTGCCTGGCGCTGGCGCTGGTGCTGGGCGGGGCGGTGGGCAATCTGATCGACCGCGCCATTTATGGGGCGGTGGTGGACTTCCTGCTGTTGCGCTGGCCGGGAGGCCCGCGGCTGCTGGATCCCTGGCCGGCTTTCAACCTGGCCGATTCGTGCATCACTGTCGGGGCGGCGCTGCTGATCTGGGATAGTTTCCGCCGTTCTCGTGTCAAAGCACACTAAGGATCTAAATCCTCACCGCAGAGACGCAAAGGTTCTTTTCAATACCCCCTTGAGAGGTGCGCAAAGGAAACGCAGAGAAACCAAACGAAGCGTGTCAAAAAGCGGAGGGCGATTTTCCCCACCGAGTCGATGAATCACCGTTGTCGCGACTATCCATTTGTATTTTTGTCTTTCCATCCAATTTTGCTTTGCTTTCCTTTGCGTTTCCTTTGCGTCTTTGCGCCTTTGCGGTGAAGGTTTAGTGCGCCTTTGCGGTTAACGACCTATCGAGGGGGTATAATTTCGGCCTTTACCGACTCCTTCCCGTGTCATGCAAATCATTCTTGCCAACCCCCGCGGTTTTTGCGCCGGCGTCGACCGCGCCATCGAGATCGTGGAGCGGGCGCTCAAGCGGCACGGTGCCCCGATCTACGTCCGTCACGAGGTGGTGCACAACAAGTATGTCGTGGATGACCTGCGCACCAAGGGCGCGGTGTTCGTCGAGAAACTTGCGGAAGTCCCGCAGGGGGCTACGGTGGTGTTCAGCGCCCATGGCGTGTCGCAGGCGATCCGGCGCGAGGCGCAGGCGCGGAAGCTGAAAGTTTTCGACGCCACGTGTCCGCTGGTGACCAAGGTGCACGTCGAGGTTGCCAAGATGCACGACGGCTGGCGCGAGATCATCATGATCGGGCACGCAGGACATCCGGAAGTGGAGGGCACGATGGGCCAGGTTTCCGGCGGCATGTACCTGGTGGAATCCATCGCGGACGTCGAACGGCTCGAGGTGGAAAACCCGGAAAATTTGGCATTCGTCACCCAGA
>JBOIFZ010000001.1:0-1750 GCA_050741735.1 Burkholderiales bacterium | reverse complement strand
CTACGACCGCCTGCTCGATTTCTTCCATTCCCCGGCCGTCGACCCCGACCGCCTCAGCCGCAAATGGACCCAACAGGCGATGGGCTTATTTCCGGCTTATCGCTACGCCGGCCGACCGGTGCTGCTCGGGGACGGGATCAAGATCCCCAAGAGTGGCCGCAAGATGCCCGCCGTGAAGCTGCTGTATCAGGAGTCCGAGGGCAACACCAAGCCCCGCTACATCATGGGACACTCCGTGCAGGTCGTCTCCCTGCTGGCGGCGGCGGCGGGCTCGTTTTTCGCCGTGCCGCTCGCGGGCCGGATCCATGAGGGGGTCAAATTTACCAACCGCGACCACCGAACGCTGCCGGTGAAGTTCGTCCTGTACCTCCTAAAAGCATCACATCCCTGTGATTCCGGTTCGCCTCGCTCCTGGACGCCATCTCGATCGGCGTGCCGTTCTATCTCGTGGCCGATGCCGCGTTCGCCTGCAGAAGCTTGGCGCGCCGGCTGGTGGACTCGGGCAACGATCTCATCTCGCGACTACCGCGCAGCGCCGTTGCCTATGCGCCAGCGCCGCCGTGCGATGGACCGCGAAAACGCGGTCGTCCCAGACTCTATGGTCCGAAGATCAAACTGTGGTCGCTGTTTGACTGCCCCGCCGAAGACTGGCAGTCCGCACCCAGCCCCGTCTACGGCGAGCGCGGGATCACGATCCAGTTCTTGTGCCGCGATCTGCTCTGGCGACCGTTGCGCCGCGTGGTGCGCCTGGTGCTGGTCGGGCACCCCACGCGCGGGCGCTCCATCTTTATCACCACCGATATCGCAATGCCGCCCATCGAGGTCCTTCGCCTCTACGGGCTGCGCTTCAAGATTGAGTTGTCCTTCAAGCAGGCCTTACGGGTGTTGGGCGTGTATGCCTATCATTTCTGGATGAGCCCGATGGACAAGATCGCCCGCGGCTCACGTACCCAGTACCTGCACCGCAAGAGCGATCGATACCGGGCCGCCGTGCGGCGTAAGCTCGCCGCCTACCACCGCCATATCCAGGTGGGCCTCATCAGTCAGGGCATCCTGCAGTACCTCGCCGTGAAACATCCGCGCCGGGTCTGGGCGTCGTTCGGCTCGTGGTTGCGCACCGTCCGGCCCGGTATTCCGCCCTCCGAGTTCGTCACCGCCACGGCGATGCGTAACGCGCTCCCGGAATTTCTCGCAGACCCCGATTCCTGCCCGATATTCAAGAAATTCCTCCGCGACCGCCTCGACCCCACACGCTACCAGCCTTTGCGTCTCGCCGGATAGGCGAAAACGAGGTACTCTCAAGTACAGGAACAGAACGTGGAAATTCTAGTTGAGTACGGGCTGGCATTCCTCGGCATTTTGCTTATCCCCGCCGGGGTCGTTCTCCTTGTGGTAGCCGTGGTCCGCCGTAACCGAAAGGTCGCACTTTTCGCTGCATCCTGCTTGGCAGTTGCCGCGGTTCTTGTAGCGCGGGTCCAGTACGCTGAGTTCTGGCGGGTCGATGCCTGCCTAGATTCTGGCGGCCGCTACAACTATGAGGCAGGCAATTGTGAGCGTGGCTAGTACGCCCAACCAGCGGTTCCAGCGGACGGTCCCGCTTCCCGTGCCCGCCGCTGAACCGGAGCGTTATTGTGCCAAGCGAAGCTTGGCGTATCTTGCGGGGTGTGAGTCCCCGTCGGGTAAGGGCTAACCACCCACCCGTATCGAGTGTTGCGCCTGCGGCGGAGCGCCCGAAGGGTAAGGAGACTGT